>JAIRLL010000323.1 GCA_031259505.1 Tannerella sp. | reverse complement strand
GCGGTAGTATTTGAGCGGTTGCTCTACCGATTCGCCCACGGCTTTGCTGGCGGCAAAATGTATGATGCCGCCGATGCGCCCGCCGTATTTGTCGAGAAGATTTTCCAGCCCGTTCCGGTCGTTGCAGTCCAGTTGTTCAAACGCCGGACGAAGGCCAGTGATGCGTTCGACGCCGTCGAGCGACCCGATGTCCGAATTGGACAGATTGTCGATGACGACGACTTCGTATCCTGCGTTTTGCAGTTCCACGACCGTATGCGAACCGATATATCCCGTTCCACCCGTAACTAAAACATGTTTTTTCATTTCTTTCCTGTTTTGCCTGTTTATACTATTCCCGAAAATCCCATAAACGCCATGGCCAGCAGCCCGGCGACAATCAGTGCGATGGGGATGCCATCCATCCCTTTGGGCAGTTTGACCATGCTCAGTTGTTCGCGTATGCCGGCAAACAGAATCAGCGCCAGCCCGAAACCCAGAGCCGTCGAAATGGCGAAAACGACGCTTTCCAGCAGACCGAGATCTTTCTGGATGACCATGATGGCGACGCCAAGGATGGCACAGTTCGTCGTAATCAGCGGCAGAAATACGCCCAAAGCCTGATAGAGTACGGGAGATATTTTTTTCAGTACGATTTCGACCATTTGGACGAGACATGCAATGATGAGGATAAACACGATGGTTTGCAGGAAGGCGATGTGGAACGGGTCGAGCACGGCTTTCTGGATGATCCATGTGAAAATCGTGGCGATGGTCATCACGAAAGCGACGGCGCTACTCATCCCGATGGCGGTATCGAGCTTTTTCGATACGCCCAGAAACGGACATATCCCCAGAAATTGCGCCAGCACGATGTTGTTCACAAAAACGGCGCTGATGAATATAAGTACGTATGTCATTGTTATTCGGTTTTTCTTATTTTATTGAACAGGGCAATCATGTATCCCAGCACGATAAACGCTCCGGGCGCAAGTACTATAATCAGGATGCCGAACGATTCGGGGTAAAGTGCGAAACTGAACACTTTGCCCGTGCCCAGCAATTCGCGCACAACGCCCAGCAGCGTAAGCGCAAACGTAAAGCCAAGCCCAATCCCCAACCCGTCGAGCATTGATTTGAACACGTTGTTTTTGGCCGCGAACGTTTCGGCGCGTCCCAGCACGATGCAGTTCACTACAATCAGCGGGATAAACAGTCCCAGGCTGTTGAACAGCGCGGGGATATACGCCTGCATGATCATCTCGACAACCGAGACGAACGCTGCAATCACAACAACGTAGGCGGGAATGCGCACCTTGTCGGGGATGAGATTCTTCAGCAGCGAGACGACCATGTTAGAGCACAGGAGCACGAAAGTCGTCGCCAGTCCCATGCCCAGTCCGTTCAGCGCCGACGAGGTCGTGCCCAAAGTAGGACACATCCCCAGCAGCAGAACAAAGGTCGGATTTTCTTTTATCAGTCCGTTCAGCAGGATTTTAATATTCGAATTATTCATAACGTTCTTCTTGCCTGTATGTCAGTGTTTGTTTTGTTCATTTTCCCTATTGTGTTTGTCTGTATCGGTTGCCGTGGTCGCTCCACTGTTGCCGTCCGTCACCGCATCGGGATTATTTGCATAAGCGGCATAAGCGACGCTCACGGCGTGGAGGAATGCGCGGCTGCTGATGGTTGCCGCCGTGATGCCGTCGATTTCGCCGCCGTCTCTGGATACGGTCAGGTTGTCTTTCGCGGGGTTCTTGCCGATGACGGAGCTTTTACGCGCTTCGGTTTTGAGTTGAAAGCCGAAAATCGTTTCGACGAGGCTCTTCCGGATTTCGGACTGCGGCTTGAACCAGTCCGTCATCTTTGTGCCCAGTCCCGGCGTTTCCTGCTGTTCCAGCACGGAATAGTTCGTGATGTTGCCATCGCGGTCGAAACCTACCATCACTTTGATTGTGCCGTTGAAAGCATTGTTCGAGAACGATTCCACGGCTGCTCCGACGAACTGCCCTGCACCGTCGTACGCCTTGTGAACGGCAAGGGCGCCCACATTTTCTATTTCAATCAATTCGATACTGTCCAGCCGTTCGAATGGCGGCAACACTTCTCTGATGGCGTCCTGCGCTTTTGCCGTTTTCGCAGCTTCGATGGGCGCTTTTGTGACGGAATACATCATCGCCAGCGCTATCGCGGCAAACAGCGATATGCCCGTCAATACGGATACCATATTTGTCAAATCGGATTTTAACTTTGCCATAATCTCTTAACTTGTCTGTTTCTTGACTTTCCCGAATCTTTTCGGTTTGATGCAGGTATTAATCAGCGGCGTGCATGCGTTCATGATCAGGATGGCGAACGAGACGCCTTCGGGATATGCGCCGAATACGCGGATGACAACCGTAATGATACCGATACCGACGCCGTAGACCATCATGCCGCCCTTTGACATGGGCGACGTGACGTAGTCCGTGGCCATGAAGATCGCTCCCAGCAGCAAACCGCCCGACAGGAGATGAATCACCGGCGACGCATACGCAGCGGGGTCTGCCAGATGCAGGATGCCCGTGAAAACAAATACCGTCGCAAGCACACTTACAGGGATATGCCAGGTGATGATTTTGCGGGCAAGTAAAAATACCAGCCCGAGCAGCAGCGCCACGGCCGACACTTCGCCCATCGAGCCGCCGATGTTGCCGAGCAGGAAATCCGTCATGTCCGGCAGACTGCCGAAATGATTCTTGAGCATGGCAAGCGGCGTCGCACCCGTTTCGGCATCAAGATATGCCGTGTTCCAGGCTTTCGGGACAGGCCACGACGTCATCTGTACGGGAAACGAAAGCAACAGTACTACGCGACCGACCAGCGCCGGATTGAAGGGATTGTTGCCCAGCCCGCCGAAAGTCATCTTGCCTATGCCGATGGCGACAAAGGCGCCCAGAACGGTCATCCACACAGGAAAGTTCGACGGCAGATTCATCGCCAACAGAACACCCGTCAGTATGGCCGAACCGTCGCGGATGGCGATTTCCTTTCGCAGGAGGAATTTTTGTATCAGAAATTCGCACAGCACACAGGATATTATCGAAACGGCAGCTACAATCAGCGCGCCGGCTCCGAAAAAGTACAACGACGCCAGAAAGGCGGGAACGAGGGCAATCAGTACGCCATACATGTTTTTGGGGATACTGTCGCCGCTGTGAATATGCGGAGAGGGGGATATAATCAGACGATTTTCCATATCATTGCTCTTTTATGATTTTCGGGCGCGCATGATGCCCGTCACTTTTCCTTTACCTAAACGTATGTAGTCCAGCAACGGACGGTTTGCCGGACAGGCGTAACTGCACGATCCGCATTCGATGCAGTCCGTAACCAGTTCTTCTTCCGCCAAATCCCACTTCTGATACTCGCCTGCGCTCATCAGCAGGGTAGGATTAAGTCCCATCGGGCATACGTGAACGCATTTGGCGCAGCGGATGCAGACCTGCGCCGGTTTGCGCACGGATACTTCTTCCGGAAGGACGAGGATGCCCGAACTGCCTTTTGTTACGGGCACGTCCGCGCCTGTCAGCGCCTTACCCATCATCGGGCCGCCGCCAATGATTTTTCCCGCCGTATCGGCCGAGCCTGCGGCTGCTTCTATCAGGTTGCGTACGGGCGTCCCTATGCGGACAAGAAAGTTCGACGGTTTTTCCACGCCTTTCCCCGTCACGGTAACGACACGCTCTATCAGCGGTTTATTTTTCTGTACGGCTTCGTATACGGCATATACGGTGCCGACATTCTGAACCACCGCTCCTACGGATATTGGCAGCGCGCCACTTTTTACCTGTCTGCGCAAGATGGCGTCGATTAGCTGTTTCTCACCGCCTTGCGGATATTTGACCTTGAGTGGTGCGACTTTGATGCCGGGATAGCCGGCTGCCAGTCCGGTCAGATGTTCAATGGCGTCGCGCTTGTTGTTTTCGATGCCGATGACGGCGGCGGAGACTTGCAGCGCTTTCATCAGAATGGTGGCGCCTGCAAGTATTTCTTCGCCCTTTTCCAGCATCAGCGAATGGTCGGAAGTGAGGTAAGGCTCACATTCGACAGCATTTATTATCAATACTTCGGCCTTGCTTCCGGGTGGGGGCGACAGTTTTACATGCGTCGGGAAAGTCGCTCCGCCCAACCCGACAATGCCTGCTTCGGCTATTTTGCCGATAATCTCTTTTTCCGTGAGCGCACACTCTTTTTTCAGCGTAGCGGAACGGTCGATGGATTCTTCCCATTCGTCGCCCTCTACATTAATATATATGGCCGGACGCGCTGTTCCGCTTGCGTCGATGGCGTTGTCTGTCCGGACAACCGTGCCTGATACGGGCGAATGGATGGCGGTAGAGACAAAGCCAGTTGCTTTGGCTATCAGAGAGCCGGCTTTGACCTTGTCGCCTTTTTTCACGACGGCTTCGGAAGGCGCGCCGATGTGCTGGCTCAGCAGAACGATAACCTGCTTCGGAAGCGGAAGCGGAACGATGGGCTGCGAGGCCGACCATTTGTTTTCAGGAGGATGAATCCCGCCGATGCGGAATGTTTTCAGCATATCTTTTGTGAATTAAGCGTTGGGGGTTGATGTGGCAGTTTCCTTTTCTTTTTCTTTTTCTTTCCGGGGCGGAAAATTCAGTTCGTGGATGGCGCCGGTCGGGCACGCGACGCTGCACTTGCGACACAACCGGCATTTCACGTCGTCTATATACGCCAGATTGTTTGCAATCGTAATGGCGTCGAAAGCACATTCTTTCAAACATTTGCCGCACCCTATACATGCATTTGCACATGCTTTCCGGGCGACGCCGCCTTTGTCTCTGTTGATACATGAAACGTAGATGCGGCGCGATTTCAGGCCTTTTTTCCGCAGTTCGATAATATTTTTAGGGCAGGCCTTCACGCATGAGCCGCATGAGGTGCATTTTTCTTCGCTGACTTCGGCAATCAGCGTATCGGGGTTGATGCGGATGGCGTCGAACGTGCAGGCGCGGACGCAGTCGCCGTAGCCGAGACATCCGAAAGCGCAACCGGTTTCGCTGCCGCAGAGCGAGGAGGCAATCGCGCAATTGGACGCGCCGTTGTAGACGCTGATGCGCGGGCGCGCCTCGCATGTGCCGTTGCACTTGACGACGGCTATCTTCGGCGTACCTGCGACGGCTTCTTTACCCAGGATGGCGGCTACGCGGGTCATCGTGGCATTTCCTCCGACGGGACACAGCAAACCGTCCAACGACGAGGCTTTCACACATGCATCGGCGAAACTTCCGCAACCGGGATAACCGCATCCGCCACAATTTGCACCGGGAAGCGCTTCCTGTACTTCTGCCGTTCGCGGGTCTTCGTCTACCTTAAACTTCTGCGACACGACGTACAGAATGACCGACCCGATGGCTCCGATAGCCCCTAATGATATTACAGAATAGATTATCATATTTTATGTGTATGTGATTTTAGAGAGCGTGAACACAAACTTTTTTTTCAGTTTGTTGCGCATCAGCCAAATGATTCCGCAGTAAGGTATGAGGGTGGACAGTCCGGCAAGGCCGGCGACGATTTCGTTTCCGCCGCTTATAATCCCTGCCACCTTGAGGACGAGGACGACAAGCGCCAGCGGCACGACAAACACAATCAGTACGGCGGTCAGACCCTGCGACTGCCGCAGCCCCACACTGACTTGCTCGTTTAATGAAAAATTGCCGCTACGGTCTTCTATCTCAATTATTTTCTCACTGCTGTTCGATGCCGGACAAAAAGCATTTGCATGGCATCCGCCACACGCCGACTGTTGTACGATGCGTACGTGGACAATGGAATGTTCTATTTTTTCAATCACGCCGATATGTTGGATGATTTTTCCCATGATTTTGTAAACTCGACATAGCAAAACGCGGCAAAATTAATGATAAATCAGAAAACACATCCCTGTTCGCCCTGTTTTTTTATTACTAAAAAAGAATAATTGAATCGTCCGTTTTTCTCCGGACGATGATATGCTATTGACAATATGTTATTTATGACATGAATTACCATTTATAGCTGAATCCGAAGCTAAGCACTTCGTTTGTCTGGAAAAACGTGTTGTAGTCGTCTCTTTTACTCACGCCGTCGTCGTAGCGGATGTACAGATTGATCAGCGTCGAAAAGTAGCGGCTGATGGCGAGGTCGAGCGAGTTTTCAAATTCTCCTACAATGCGGTCATAGCTTGTGAAATAGTAAAATCTTGATTTCCATGTGACATCCCGGTTGGGTTTGACAACCATATCCAGGCGGAGGGTCGAACCGAGTTTGCTCAGGACGCGTTCGTGCTGGCCGGTAGCTGCGTCTACGGGAAAACCGTGCCGGCCGAGGTCAATCGTATCCTTCATGCTGTACATGTATGAAAAAGACAGCGGAGCGAGGTTGAGCGCAAGCGTCAGGGAACGGTCTTTCCGCGAGAATTTCTGCACAAGGTCGTATTTCATACCGAGACCGAGATTTATCATAAACGGCGAAAGCAGCGCCGTCTGCATGCGCGTGGTATTCTCCTGGTAGTTGGTGAAGAGCGGCGTTTTAAATTCGAAGTCCAGCGTGTAAAACCATTTGCTGAAAGCCTGATAGCCCAGGTTGGTGTATACACGGAACATGTCTTCGCTGAAACGGTAGTTGTGGATAGTGTCGTTGGACGTGGTGTATACGCTTGCGTTGATTTCGACCAGATTCTTCAATTGCATGCGTTTTTTGGCATAGTTGTAGTGCAGTTGGCTTCGGGATAAAATATTGAAATTGCTGCTTCCTCCCTTGTGCCAGTTGGGGGAGACGTATGCCTGCGAAAACTTGACGTCGCTTGTGAACGACGATGTCCAGTATCTGCGGTCGGGGATAAACTTCGGCAGCGAAGGCAGTTCCGTCGGGTCGGCTTCCACCTTTTCTACGTAGACGGGTTTCATTTTTCCCCTGTCGGAGATGAAACGGGTTGTTTCGCTGGGGAGTTGGCCTTCAATGTAACGGAATTTATTCATATTGTTTCGCTGCACGCAGTAATATGCCATGTGTTGAAATTTCAGCCCGAGCACGGCCTTTTCGAGCGTTTTTACCGGCTCGACAGGCGGCTTTCGCCATTCTTCAAACGGAGTATAAGGCTGATAGAATTTTATTTCTTCGATCGGCATGATGCAGTTCCTCCTGAAAAGGGGCGGCATGAAAAGCGGATTGACAATGATCCGGTCGCGGAAAGTCATGGAGGGATCGATGATGCGCGTGTCGCGTGCATACCTCGACCAGTAAAGCGCTTCGTCCGACATTTCGAGCGGCTTATGTTCGACTGTCATGTTTGCAGGGACCGTATCCTGATCTACGGATACGGCGCCACGGACGGGTATGGTGTCCTGCTGTTCGACGGGGTCGGTGCGGATGGAGTCCTGCGTCGTCTGTGGTGCATTTTTGCTGTTCTCAATCAGCCGGCGAATGTTTTCGTCGAAATTGAGGTCCTGCGCATCGACACGAATTGAGGCCGACAGCAGTAATAGCCATAATATGTTGCGCTTCAGTTTCATTTTTGTTGTATTTATTCGGAGTACAAAAGTACGTAAAAGGCGGCGGATTACCAAATCCCGGCGCTTTTGACTGCGCCGGTATGGAAATTCTCCGGCGGCGAGGTAAAACCGTCCGCCAGCCTG
>JAIRLL010000310.1 GCA_031259505.1 Tannerella sp. | reverse complement strand
GATGCCGCTCACGACCGAAGACCTCGCCGCTGCCCTCGACCGCCAGCATCACGAGGAATTTGAAGCGCACATCCTCGAAGTAGAGCGCCACCGCCAGGAAATCGAACGGCTGGAAGCCGCCCTCGCCGCTGCCAAGTCGACGACGGACGCAAAATAACCGGAAGACAACAAACAGAATGAAACCATTCACCGAAGATTCCCGTCACGACGAACTTCTGTCCCGCCGTGCCGCGCCACATACCCTCTGCAAGGACGGAAGCCCCTCTCGCCGCAAGGACGAACACATACTTCGTCATGACGAAGGCAGGCAAGTTAGCGGTTTCGGTCACCTACAAAAATAAATTTAGATCATATATGACAATTGTTTTATTAAATATAGAAAGGAAATTATTATGGGATTATTTGATTTTTTCAAAAAGAAGCCGTCGCCGGAAAAACCGGATACTCCGGCACAGGATGGTCATGCGAGGCAGGAGAAACCCATACCGATGGAAAGCACCGGTGCGAATACTGGAAACGGGAAACGGGACAACCTTGTTGAGAAGCGGCAGATCCGGATATTTATCTCGTCCACGTTCCGGGACATGGAGGCCGAACGGAATTATTTAATCACGAAAGTATTCCCAAAGTTGAGGCAATACTGTCAGGAACGCGATGTGACGCTTTTTGAATTAGACTTGCGTTGGGGCATCAGCGAAGAGGAAGCCAAACAGGGCAAGGTGGTAGACATCTGCCTGTACGAAATCGAAAACACGCACCCATTTTTTATCGGGCTGCTGGGCGAACGTTACGGATGGATTCCCACTGCCAGAGAACTGGCAGGTTCGCAGGCGCTCGAAAAATACGACTGGATTAGCGCCGATGTAAACGACGGCTTGAGCATTACGGAAATGGAGATGCAGTACGGTGTACTGCGCTCGCCTGAAAACCTGAATGCCTACTTCTATCTCCGGTCACTCGAAATGCCTATTCCGAGCAAGTTCCGCGAAAAGAAAGGCTCGCCCGAAGCGCAAAAGTTATCCCACCTGAAAGACAAAATCCGCACGCAAACACGATACCCCGTGCAGGTCTATAACTCCCCCGAAGATTTGGGTAAGCGCGTGCAGGCGGATTTTGAGGCGCTGGTGAACAAACTCTTTCCGCAAGGTGCCCTGTCGGCACTCGAAAGGGAACGATTACAGCACAAAGCCTTCCTGAATAGCCGCACGGGAATTTACATTGCCGAGCAGAAAAACTACAATCGGCTGAATGGATTTGTCAAAAGCGAAGCGCAAACACTGGTGATTGCGGGCGAAAGCGGCATGGGTAAAAGCGCCCTGCTGGCCAACTGGATTGAAAAATATGCAACGAAGCTGTCCGGCAAACTGATCTGTCACTTTACAGGTAATTCCGCAGCCGAAGGCGATTATCGCAAAATCATGCAGCGGTTGATTGACGAAATCCGCGACCTTTACGGCCTGCCCAAACCTGCGGACAATGATCTGCAAAGGCTCAACAATGAGAGAGGCCGCGGCAACAACCGGCAAAGCGATGGCGACAAGCAAAAGGAAGAGTTGCAACAGTTGCTTGCCCGGATCGCCTCAAAGGAACGATTGCTGATTGTGCTCGACGGACTGAACCAACTGGCCGATACGGACAATGCGAAGTTGCTCAACTGGTTGCCGGCATTCCCAAATAACGTCAAGGTGATTTATTCCACCGTTACGGGCGATGCTACGCTGGATACGTTCCACCGGCGCGAGTACGCCGTGTACACGCTTCAACCACTCACACCGGAAGCGCGAAAAGAATTGATAACCGGTTACCTGAAAAGATACGGCAAGGGCCTGTTGCCTGCGCAGACGAAACGGATTGCGGAAAATAAAGAAATGGAAAATACGTTGGCGCTCCGCACGCTGCTGGACGAGTTACGCGTATCAGGCGTGCACGAAAAGTTGAATACGCAGATCAACCGCTATCTTGCTGCGCCCGATATTCCCGCTTTTTTCGATTTGGTACTCGAACGCCTCGAATCGGTATACAACTACGGCAAAACCAATTTTGTGGGTGACGTATTTTCGCTGTTTGCCGTCTCGCAGGCGGGGCTTTCAGAAGCGGAACTGCTGACGATTACGGGCGTTGCGCCGCTCTATTGGTCACAACTGTATGCGGCGATTTCCACGCATCTGGTAACGAAAAACGGCCTCATCTCCTTTTCGCACCAGTTCTTGCGGGACGCCATTTGGAAACGCTATCTGCAAAATAAAAAAACCGAAAACAGTTACCGGAAGAAAATAGTAGACTATTGCAAAGGACAGGAACAATCTCACCGGATTTATGACGAACTGCCACATCAATATTATGAATTGCGGATGTTGAATGAACTGTATGATATAATATTTTCGCCTCGCGTGTTCGAGTATTATTTTAATGAAAATAAAAATATCCTGTATAAATGTTGGAAATTATTGCATGATACGAATGCCGAAAAATATTCTATAAAGAATTATTATGAAAACTGGTTGAAGAAACAAAAGAATCTGTCACTGATAGGTGTAGTAATAGCGCTGTTTAATTATCCCAAGTTTCTGTTTGAGTTCAAGCAATACAACGAATCTTTAACATTATATGAAGAAGCATTGAATGTTTTCAGGAAATTAGCAGATGCTCTTCCTGATGCCGCCGTCCTGTCTGCCGTGGTAAATGCGCTGTGTGAGCAGGCAAATTTGCATTGTGAGCTTCAGCGCTATGGAGAAGCGGAAAAAGAATATGTCGAATCGTTGGAAATCCATAGGAAATTAGAGGCCGCTCATCCCAATGCTGTCCTGCTTAACAGAGCAGCGCCACTGAACGGTCTGGCAATCGTGCACCATAAACTTCAGCGCTATGGAGAAGCGGAAAAAGAATATGTCGAATCGTTGGAAATCTACAGGAAATTAGCGGCCGCCAATCCTGAGGCTTTCCTGCCTAAAGTAGCAGAGACGTTAAACAATCTGGCAGTCTTATACAATGACCTTAACCGCTACGAAGAAGCGGAAAAAGAATATGCAGAAGTGCTGGAAATCTACAGGAAATTAGTGGCCGCCAATCCCGAGGCTTTCCTGCCGGACGTGGCAATGACGCTGTTTAATCTGGCAAACCTATACAGAAACATTCACCGATACAAAGAAGCGGAAAAAGAATA
>JAIRLL010000298.1 GCA_031259505.1 Tannerella sp. | reverse complement strand
AGCAGCATTCGTCGGACGTCGGTTCCTGCCGGTGCGTTTACCTTGATCACTGCTGTTGCCTGTTGCGCGTAAAACTCGTCGCGGGCGTCCTTTCCTTCCGGCACTATTTTTTGGAACTTTGCCCCGTAGCGGTCGAATATTTCGGCGTAACCGACTTTTTTGCAGTTGATGCCGCTCATTATTTTTGCCCGCAGTCCGTCTGCGCCCATCATATACCAGCCGCAGCAGCTTCGCGTCCGGTTTTGAAGGCTTTTCAGTTCCAGGAACGCCTGATAGTTCAGGTCGCCCGCTTCGTCGAGTATGATGAGGGGGTTGGCCAGTGTGCGCAGATAAAACACCAAATCTTCGTACACATCCGAGTAACGTCCCGTATGTCCAACCCCCAGATATTTGGCTATGTATCGCACTAATTGTTGTTTTGATTTCACTTGGCTGCAATCGACATATACGGTGTTTTTGTGTGTCCGTGCGAATTCTTCCGCCGTGTATGTCTTACCTATTCCTGCCTCGTCGCAAAGCACGGCGAGGGCGGCGTTTTGCTGACAGAAGTCCAACTGTGCCGTTATCGACAGATAGACCGGTGTTCGGGCTGTTTTCCATTCTGCGCCTCCGCCGATTTCCACGTTCAGTTGCCGCGCGATGCTTATCCATCGGGCGTCGGAGATAATTTTTTCGGTCTCTCCGTTTTTCAGTCGGTTATATACCGAGCCGTTCAGTCCGAGGCTGATGGCATATTGTCCGTCTGAGCCTCCGAACATTCCGCGGCGCGTCGTTATCGCTGCCGCGATCTTTTGTTTTAATTCTTTTGAAATCATTTTTAATTGGTGTTTTAATGATGATTATTATTACAATGAATTTATCGCATTTGCACTGTACCAGTCGTCGTCGGCATAATCCAACTCTGAGTATTCCATTTCTTTGCTCGTTTTCAGTTCTTTATGTTTTACTCTTAAGTCTTCTTTTGTCCCTATTTTCTCGATTACCGCATCAAGTTTTTCCCGGTCGATAATTTTCACTTTCGGCACTTCATTTCGGGCGTCGCGTATCATCTTCCGGTAGTTTTGTTTTCGTCCCATTTGGCGGTGCATCAGTTCCGTGTCG
Organism: Tannerella sp.; assembly: GCA_031259505.1. Lineage (GTDB taxonomy): Bacteria > Bacteroidota > Bacteroidia > Bacteroidales > Tannerellaceae > Tannerella. Next base: position 1,663 of record JAIRLL010000298.1, on the reverse strand, counting down.
CGGGCTGTTCGTTCGGCGACTGCTTCCTGGAAGGTTCCCCATCGACGACACTCGTCGATATATGTTTCGTCCTGATAGACGAAAATCGATTCTATCTCGCCCGACTGTGAAGGCAACCAGTATGCTCTACATTCGTAGTTGTTTGGCTTGAACAGGCCGACCATTTCGGCTTTTGTCAGCACCCATTCTTCGTATTGCACCGTCATCAGGTTCGACGCCTTGAGGCTTGTTTCGGTTTCGTAGCCCCAGTTTCGGCAAATCAGACGGTGGTTGAGCGGTGCAAGGTTTGGATTCATTTTCATTACGAGGACCTGCATCCGTGTCATATCTTCGAATTCTTTCCGTTTCCCGGCGTTTGGGTGCCGTTGATTGTTGTATTTTTCTATCTGTGCACGATCTTCGGCTATGATTGCATCGAGTAGGGCGGGCACAAGTTCGGGCTTGTAGTTGTGATTGTCTTCGTCGAAAATCTTTTCGCGCGAATAGAGATAGGCTTCATGGCGTGCATAGTGCCTGCCGTGTGCCATACCCTGACTGCGTTCGCTTTCCGGCCCGAAGTATTTTTTTTGCCGGTTGAAGTGTTCTGCACGTTTTTCCCGTGAGTTCATCGGCGCGCACCATGTTACGTGTGTAAAGGTATTGTTCAGCCTGTCCGACAGTTCTTTCATAAGGTGGTTTTCCACCTCTGCCTCGTATGGCGTTTTAAGGTTCCATGCTTCGAGATTTTTCCACATATCGCGCAGGCATTCTTTTACCAGGTTGGTATCTTTTTTCAGTGCGTATGCCGCGCCTATCACGCATCCTGAAGCCACGTCGTACGCATAGTATGCGTGTACCCATTTCCCGTCCACTGTCTTGCGGCAAAGGTCGCGGTCGTCGAGTGATATTTTGCTCAGCGAGTAGTGTGGGCTTTCGCGTTTCACATACACGTCGTGTTTTTGGTTATATTTGAAGTCGTTGCGGCGACTGTCTGCTATTCGTCTATTGACCGGTTTGTTCAGTATTCGCCACACTGTTGCGTCGCTCACTTCTGCCGCCTGTCCGTTTTTTGTGTATTTCGAGCATTCTACTATTTCGCCTGTCTCGTAATCCACGATATCCGCTTCTCCGGCGATAAAGCGGTCGTATATCTTTTTCACGTCGCTCATAAACGGCTTTTCTTTTGATGCATAGATGCTCACTAACAGACGTTCTATTGCGGGCGATGCTATTGTCCGGTTTTGATTGCCGTATTTGCCTGTTTTCAGCAGCGATTCGAATCGCCGGTCGGTACCCTTGACGCCGTAATACGTCTCTGCCTGCTGTTGCAGCCGTCGGGCGTTCCACGGCAACGAGTTTTCATATTTATCCGTCACGTGTGCCATGTTATCGCTTATCATCGCCCAGAACTTATTTTTCGGCGTCATTCTCGATCCGGTCCGCATTTGGGCGCTCAGCATTCTGTCCCATACCGTGCGGATAGCGTTCAATATGGTCGCGTTGTTGTAATACTTTCTGCTTTCCTCTGCCGTCAGCGGTTTACCGGTGGGCGTCAGATAGGCGTCGAAATAATGCTTTGCCTGTGGATCCGGCACGATGCAGTCTATTATTATATTTTGTCGCTCTACTATCTCCTTAGTTCGTCTGTAGTCTTCCAGGTAAGGAAACGCCTCGTTTTGTTGCT
>JAIRLL010000277.1 GCA_031259505.1 Tannerella sp. | reverse complement strand
CCTCGCAATGACGGAGTGTAGCCGTCGTCATTGCGAGGAGCGTAGCGACGTGGCAATCCAGCGCCGTGCATCATCCCGAATTGCCACGCCTGTCGGCTCGCAACGGCGGGACTGTCCGTCATCCATTTGTTCAACCCCTTGCAGGGTTGACAGTGAGGGTTGGCGTTGTTATCCCCGAACTGCGCAGCGCCTGCTCGGGGTTATGCATATTCGACTCCGAAGGCGTCATCTGCCACCACATAATGCGACAGTTGAATCTGCGACCGGTCAGGAGTTCGCGAACTAATACCATGTCTGTCCGGCGCGCAGGCTGCTGCTCTGCTGGTATTTCAAGTCTTTGAGGAGGGATGAGTTGACGGCGATGGAGAACATGTACGACTTGCGGTATCCGACGGGGATGATACTTGCGGACATGCGGAAGCAGTGCATATCGCGTGAGACATTGCAGGTCATGTAGGATATTTTTTTCTGGTCGAAGTCGTACGTTGCGTTGAAGTTGAGGTTCCATTTCTTCGTCGGCTGGATGTTACCGTTGAAACTGAGCGCGTGTGTGAAGCGGTAGCGGTATTCCCGTATTTCGGGATTGAATTCGCCGTAGGCCATGCTTAGATTGTAGTTGAACGAGAAACTCCAGGGCACGGTGGCGAGGTAGTAACCGTCTTCGTCGTATTCGCCCGACGTGTTGCGCCGCTGTTCGCGCAGGCGCGTTCCTGTTGAGGCGGCGGGGTCTTCGGGCGGTTCGGTCGCGTTTTCGCCGTCGTCCGTCCCGTCGTCCGTATTGCCTGTGCGTTGCGTGTCTTTTCCTCCGAACCATTTTTTGAACGAGTCGTTGTTGAACGTGTAGGAGAAACTTGTGCTTGTGCCTCTCAGCCGTCCGAAGCCTTTTCCCCGCTGCGTCCAGCGCGGCTTGTCGATGCGTGCTCCCTTTTCGTCGTAGAGGTAGGTGTCGAAGGTGCCGGCGAGGTTGAGCGTGTAGCTTTTGCTCAGTTTCATGCGGATGGAGGCGCGCGAGTCGCTCCACTTGAACGACTGTGCAGCCATGTTGTAGCTGATGCCGAGGGAGAGGTTGTCGATGAGCGACACTTTCCGTTCGCCCGTCGAGTCGCGGCTCGAGCGGATTTTGGCTTCGACGTTGTTGTCGAGGCTGAACGAGACGCTTCCCTGTTCTCCCTGTCCGGGAACGCCGTAGAGTTGTCCGTTGAAAGGCGAGTAGGAGCCTGTCACCGTCTGTCCGTTGCGGTCGACGTATTCATAGTTTTTCCAGAAACCGTATCGCGGGTCGCCGAAGTCGGGCGTGTAGTTGAGCGAGACGGACGGTTCCATGCGGTGGCGAATCCTCCGGATCCTGTCACCGAAGATACGCCAGGGGATGAAGTCGCCGTATAGGGTGGTTGATGCGGAAACGGACATGCCGTAGTCGTACACGCGGTAAAAGCCGTATGTCGTGTCGACGGGTGCGAGGCGGCTTTGCGCCGTGTCATATTCCTGAACGACCCTGTTCGTGTACCAGCGTTCGTGGTATCTGAACGAGGGCGAGATGTTCAGGTATCCGAAGGCCGTATAGGTGGCGCTGACGGGTATGTTGTGATCCATCGCGTTTTTCCAGTCGCGGACGAGGTTTTGCCTGAACAGGTCTTTTTCCTTGGCGGTGATGCTGTTTTGCAGGCTGCCGCTGTAGCTTGCCGAGATTTTTTCGTACCATCGTTCCTGTCCGACAGCGTTTTTGCGCTTGAAGGGGAAGATGCGGCTCAGCGTCAGGGTCAGGTTGGGAAGCGAGACGTAGACGGACGAATCTATCGAGCGTGTGTTGATATTCATCGTTGCCGACATGCTGAACGGGCTGTTCGGGAAACGCTGGCTGATACTGACGCTCGATCCCTTGTTGTTTTCGGTCGATGCCTGCGAGTATTGTTCCTTGATTTGGTTCCGGTCATATTGGTTGGTCGAAAGATTGACGCTCGCCGAAACGGTGCGGTACGGATTGGCTTTGGCGTCTTGCGTATGCGTCAGGTTGATCTTGAAGGCTTTGGATTTCTGATAGTCGTCGAACCCTTTTTCGCCCCATACGGTTTCCTGATAGGAGAAGGCGAAGCTGCCCGAGAACTTGTATCGCTTGCGGTACGACGAGCGCGCGTTCACGCCCCACGAACCTTTGGTGTAGATTTCGCCCGTCAGCGCGAGATCGACGTAGTCGCTCAGCGCAAAATAATACCCTCCGTCGCGCAGGAAAAAGCCCTGCTGCATCTCGTCGCCGTAAGTAGGCATGATGATGCCCGAAGAGTAGGTGCTGGAGAAGGGGAAGAAGGCAAAAGGCAGGCCGAGGGGCAGCGGCACGTCTTCGATGACCAGATAGACAGGGCCGGAGACGATGTCTTTTCCCGGACGCACCTTGAATTTCGAGAGTTTGATGTAGAAATGCGGATGGTCGTGCTCGTCGCAGGTCGTGTACATGCCGTCGTGCATGTTCATGGAATTGTCCGGCATCTTTTTCGTCTCGTTTGCCGTCAGGAAGCCCTCGCCCTGCTGCGTAAGTCCCGATTTGGCGTAGGCTTTGCGCGTCTTGAAATTGTATCTCATCTCCCTGGATTCGAACTGCTGCTCGCCGTTGACGAACAGCGGAAAGCCAAATTCCATGCCGGTAGAATCCGTTCCGTACGTGGCGAAGACGGTACTGCTGTCCATGCTCACCCTTATCAATTCGGACTGCAACTGAATCTGCTGGTATTTCACGTCGCCGTCGCCAAAGAGATACACCTTGTTGCCGGACGTCCACACGATCGAATCCTTGGACTTGTATTCGACCGTCGCTTCGAGCGAGCTTTTCCTCACCGCCACGGTATCGGCGACCGCTGTCGTCGTATCCTGCACAGCATGTTGCAGCGTATCCGGCGTCTGCGATACGGCCGGATACAGTCCGCTGTTTGCCGGCGGATTTGCATCCTGCGCCTGCAAGCGGATCAGTCCCCACAGGGAAAGAAGCAGGACGGCTGCCGACACGATTTTTCGTCTTGGAAACATGCTTTCAGTTTGAATATACACGCCGCAAAAATAAAACAAATTAATGAAGCCGCCGCGATTTATTCCCCTAAAAAGCGTTTACACCACTCGTCGAAGCGACAGACATCTCTGCGTCCGTATTTGCGCAGGCTATGCCTGACTTTGTCTACGGACTTCTCTTCGCCGGGTTTCGTCTTACTGAAAAACTTGTCGGCAAAACAAATCAGCTGCTCTTCTGCCGACTGCGGCTGCATGTCGCGAAAGGGAACGGGGAAAAGCCGCTTGTCAATCATGTCCAGCGAAAGCCCCGTGCCGGTATGCCGCTCGCAGACCAGCGCATGCCGCGGCAGACCCTCCCTGCGCATCAGTTCCGCTCCCAGATAGCCGTGACAAATGTACGGGAACAGGCCGTGGCAGTCAATCTCGGGCGCATGGCAGAGGAAGATACCGATGTCGTGCAGCATGGCGGCTTCTTCCAGAAAGACAAGGTCGAACTGCATTTCCGGATGTGCGAGAGCAATCGACAATGCCCTGTCCGCCACACTCCGGCTGTGCTGCACCAGTATCCGGCCGGCTACCGAACCGGCCTCGTAATATTTGTCTATCAATTTTAGAGGATTCATCTTTTTTGTCTTGCAAAGTTACAGTTTGGGAATGGGGAATCAAGAAAGTGTAGCATGTTCCCGGATTGCTTCACTCCGTTCGCAAAGACGGGGATACCGTTGTTGCCGGCTATGGCGTCCGCCGTCATGATGGAAATGCCGTTGTTGCCGGCTATGGCGTCCGCCGTCATTGCGGGGAGCGCAGCGACGTGGCAATCCAGAAACATGTTATCTTTCAATCACATTTTTTTTTACCCGCTTAAAGTATTATATCTTATTTATTTCATATTCCTAAAGGCGCCACGCACCGTCACTTGCGATCTGCCGCTGCTGTCAGTCTCGCAGCCGCCATGCTGTTCGTCTAACAGACGGGCGGCTACACGATCAGTAGACGGGCGGCTACACGATCAGTAGGCGGACGGCTGTTCGTC
>JAIRLL010000189.1 GCA_031259505.1 Tannerella sp. | reverse complement strand
CCTGCCAGTGACATGTTTCGTTATTTGCTTATTATCAGCCCACTGGATTGCTTTGTGCATCGCAAAGACGGAGATACCTTTAACTGACGTCGAACTTCGTTTCAGGACTTTTGAAAATCCTGGAAATCGCAAAAATTCCTGTCACCGACATCCTTTTTCCTGAAAAGTGACGTCACTTCAGGTCAAAGTGACGTCGTTTCGGGTCAAAGTGACGTCGTTTTTTGCCTGCCGTTCGGGCTGCTGCCGGTAATTTCACGCATCTATCTGTCTGTATAATACTGTAATTTTCAGTTGATATAACAGTTTTCGGACAGACACTGATTACCTTATTAACCAGTTATCGGCAATATGTAAAGTCTTTTTGGCGCGCGTCACCGCAGTATATACCCACTGGTATAATTCGGAACCTCTTCGGACATACAGACTTTTTTGGAGATATAAGAAGACTTCATTCCATATATCAACACGGCGACAGTAAAATTGACTGTGTAATTCCAAAAAACCGTTCATTCCATATTAGTAATTATATTTGCAAAGATAACGTTTATTTTTATCGGCATTGCTTTATCTTTTTAATTCTTCATAGCTGTAATCAAACCTCATTTTTCCGTCGCTGTCCAGCCTGAACGCTGTCGAACAGGCTGCAGATTCCCTGCAAATCATGCGGCGAATCCCTGACCTGAATCTCTTTCTGCGCTACCGCTTGCGGTTTATGCACGAATACAGAAAAATGAACTGCATCAACGGATTATCGCGCATGATTTTAAATTGCACTCTCTCGAATCCTGGATTTCAAGTTTCGAAAATCTCCCCCAAAAAAATGTCGGATACAAAATAATGCGTTACCTTTACTTTCGAAAAAACAAGTAAACGACGATGAACAGGAAAAAGAAGAAAGTCAATTTACATATGCAGCAAAAATTACAGGCCATACAGCACAGGAAACTATTCATGGAACGGCTGCGCAAATTCTGCACGCTGGTCGGCGACGGCGAACCGCTGTTCGACCTGCTGCCGCGTTTCGTGTTGGATGCCATTTACGAAAACCGCTGCACTACACCCAAAATCAGGGTCGCCAAGGATGTGAAAATCACCAAACGGTTTGTCCGCATATTCTACAGTTATCTGGAAAAAGATATGAAATCCAATGGAATCGATCTGTTGATACCCGGCTTCGCCAAAAGGGTCAGCCTTGTCGACTATTATCAGGTGGCTTTCCCGCTCGAATGCGTATTGCAGTCTAAAACCTGCTACTTTATGGGACGGGAAAAATTCGATGCCTTCTGCACCTGCATAGAAGAAAGATACCATAAATACGTAGAGGAATTTGTTAACACAGTCCACTGTATATGCCATGCCTATTGCGACTTGAGCAAACGCATCCTGTACACTTTTGAATATGAAATGCAACGCACGATGACAGTCATCGACGGCAAATCATACACAGGCGTAATATATCAGATAATCACACTGGGCACTTATCCGCTCGAAGTGCGCCACGTGGCGATACACGGCGACCGCCGTCTGGTCGTCCAGACTGGCGAAATCGTTCACAGAGACAATGTATCCTCCCTTAATCCGACCACCGTGCCGCTGAGACGGCTGCACGTAGCCGACCCGTCCGGCAAGAAGGAAATCCCCGTCTATGTCCAGCAACATGCCATCGACCGCACCATGCAGCGCGCCTGCTGCATAGAACCGGGCAGCGTCCCCGCGCTGATACACAATGCCTTCTACCATAAGCGCAAAATCATACGCGAAGGCGACAGATACCTCGTCGAATGCTTCTATTACGACATAAAGATAGGCTACTTCGTCGGGACGATCGTCGACGGGCTATTCGTCATTCTCACCTTCCTCTTCATTACGCACAGCAGCACGCCCGAAGGACGGAAACTCGCTGCCCTCACCGGACTGAAACGTGAAGACATGGCCTTCCTCGCAATCGACAACCTCAAGACGCTCATCAATTCGGATATTGCCGACGACGAACGCATCGCCCGGATATTCACCGAAGCCGGCTGCGAATCCATCCTCAAGATGAATTTCCAGTTGTCCATCGGCTACTACGACTGGCTGTGGGACGATACCAAACAGGACTCCGAACTCTCGAAACTTATCGCCGAATACATCCAACTGGGCGACAGCGACGAAGATTATTTCGAAAACGAATAAATCACAGTTCAGACATCGGAAATTCTGTTTATTGTTACAGTTTTCGGACAGGGCGCAGAGCAGATATGCAGCCTTTCGGCAAATTTTATTTCCCGGATTGAGGAAAAAATCGTACTTTTGTCCCCCAAAACTGACAGACTTATGAAAAAAGTATTTCTTGGAACAGATCATCCGGCAATTGCAGCCGACGATGTGGAAGCGCTATGCAAGTGGTATTGCGATGTACTGGGTTATGAGGTACATACGCGCACGGACAAACCCGTTTATATTGTCAAGGCGCCCGACGGCACGTTTATTGAAATCATGCCCGAAGACGGTACGGCGCGCCCGGCGCGAAACACCTGTACGCCCGGCTGGTCGCATCTGGCATTGCGCGTTTCGGATTTTGAGGCGGCCGTGGCGGCGCTGGACAGGCATGGCGTCGCATGGGAAGGCGCCGAGTTTGCGGCAGTAGGGGGAGGACGCATCCGCAACTTCACCGACCCCGAAGGCAACCTGCTGCAGATAGTACAGCGCTGAAACGACATGTAATAAAGTATTATGCCGCTAAACCTGCCTGAAAATATTCCCGCCATCAATTTGCTGAAGAAGGAGCATATCTTTGTCATGGACTCGTTGCGCGCGTCCACACAGGATATTCGCCCTCTTCGCGTGGTGGCGTTGAACCTGATGCCCCTGAAGATTACGACCGAGACCGATCTGATTCGCCTCCTGAGCAATTCTTCGCTGCAAGTGGAACTGGTGTTTATGAAAATCAGAGAACATCGACATAAAAACACCCCCATCGAACACATGCAGGCTTTTTACAAAGATTTTGACGAAATCAGAAACGACTGTTTCGACGGCATGATTGTCACGGGCGCACCCGTGGAACAAATTCGCTTCGACGAAGTAACCTACTGGAACGAACTGACTGAAATTTTCGAATGGGCGCGCACGCACGTGACTTCCACATTATATATATGCTGGGCGGCGCAGGCAGCGCTGTATCATTTCTACGGCATACCCAAATACGATTTGCCGGCCAAAATGTTCGGCATCTTCAAACACGAAACCAGCGACCCGTATCAGTCCATCTTTCGCGGATTCGATGATGAATTTTACGTCCCGCACAGTCGCCATACGGAAATACGAAGAGACGACATCCTGAAAGTTCCCGAACTGAAACTGCTGTCCGAAAGCGAAGAAGCAGGCGTGTATATGGTGATGGCGCGTGGCGGACGCGACTTTTTTATCACCGGACATTCGGAATATGCACCCAATACGCTTCACGACGAATATATGCGCGACCTGAACAGAAAAATGCCCATCTCGATGCCTGTCAACTATTATCGGGACGACAATCCCGACAATCCGCCCGTCGTGCGCTGGCGGTCACATGCGAATCTGCTGTTTACAAACTGGCTGAATTATTACGTATATCAGGAAACGCCTTACCGGATCGACGATATAGTGAAACTGGGCGATTTGGGACAGTAATTGTGCCGCATATGAAAAATTATTACAGGTGATTGAAGATGATGAATAATATAATGACTGATACGGGATTCCGGATTGCGCTCTGTGAAGAACGGGATACGTCCTTTTGCATAAATCGGAGCATTGCAGTTTTACCGGAATGATGTACGAATGATACTCCCATGATATCTGTCTACCCTATCGAGTTACTTTCGCCCGCCAAAGATTTGACCTGCGGCATGGAGGCTGTCCGTCACGGAGCGGATGCCGTGTATATCGGCGCACCGGCATTCGGCGCGCGCGCAGCGGCAGGAAATACGGTCGACGATATTCGCCGCCTGTGCGATTTCGCCCATCCGTTTAATGTGCGTATTTATGTGGCGCTGAACACGATATTGAAAGACAGCGAACTCCGGGAAGCAGAACGGCTGATACACCGGCTCTATCGCGCAGGGGCGGATGCGCTGATCATACAGGATATGGGCATCACGCGGCTCGACTTGCCTCCCCTGCCGCTGCACGCCAGTACGCAGGCCGACATCGCGACGCCCGAAAAGGCGCGGTTTCTGCACGAAGCCGGTTTCGCACGGTTGATTCTGGCGCGCGAACTGACACTGGACGAGATGGAAACGATTCATCGACAGACGCCCGTCGAACTCGAAGCGTTCGTGCACGGCGCACTGTGCGTCAGCTTCAGTGGATGTTGCTACCTGAGCGCCGCATGGCGCGGACGAAGCGCCAACCGGGGCGAATGTGCGCAGCTTTGCCGTTTGCCCTATACGCTTACCGATGCAAACGGGCAAACCGTCGTGGACGGCAAACATCTGCTTTCGCTCAAAGACCTGAACCGGGCAGACGAACTGGAGGCCATGATGCGGGCGGGCATTTCTTCGTTCAAGATTGAAGGACGGCTGAAGAACGTCTCATACGTAAAGAACATTACGGCGTTTTACCGGAAAAAACTGGACGACCTCTTTGCCCGAAACCGGACGTTTTGCCGCCCGTCGGTCGGGACGTCGTCGTATACCTTCGAACCGCAACCCGAAAAAAGTTTCAACCGTGGATTTACATCCTACTATTTGCATGGAAGGACGCCGGACGCGACGTCGTTCGAAACGCCCAAATCGCTCGGCGAACCTGTAGGAAAGGTTATAGATGCCGATGCCGGCTCGTTCACGCTCGCAACGAAAAAACGCCTGCGCAACGGCGACGGATTTATTTTCAAAAACAGCCGCGGCGTATGGGAAGGCGTGCGTGCCAACCGCGTGGACGGCAATCGCATTTACCTGCTGAAGAATCATTCGCTCCGTCCGCAAACGATGGTTTACCGCAACTTTGACAAAGCGTTCGAAGACCTTCTGTCGAAACCTTCCGCCGAACGTAAACTCGACGTGAAACTGATATTGCGCGACACGCCTTTCGGTCTGACGCTCGCGGCAACCGATGAAACAGGCGCAGGAGTAATCATCGCCCGAAACTGCGAAAAAGAACCTGCGCGTACGAATCCATACGAAAACATTCGCGCGCAACTGTCGAAACTGGGAAACACGCCGTTTCGGGTGGACGAAATCATTGTCGACACGAGCCGGCAGTGGTTCATCCCGTCTTCGCTGCTTGCGGAGATGCGGCGGGCTGTAATCGACAAACTGCTTCAGGTGAAGCGTATCCTGTACCGGCGGGCGATGGCGAGGGCCGGCAATCCGGCGGCTGCATATCCCGAACAGCATCTGGACTACACGGCAAACGTCGCCAATGCCGAGGCGGAAGCGTTTTA
>JAIRLL010000183.1 GCA_031259505.1 Tannerella sp. | reverse complement strand
TTGTTTTCCATGCCCGCGCCGAAACCGGGCAGACGGCCAAAGTCAATTTCTTCGTGGGAGGCAACGGCGACGGTATGCCCTACTCCGATTCCGGGCGGAAGGAAACGGGCTACGTAACGCTTGCCGGAGACTGGCGACGGTTTGAAATAGACCTCGCCGGTATCAACCTGTCATACATCTCGGGCGGATTCGGCTGGGTAACGAACTATTTCAACAATCTCAACAAAAGCGAGATCATATTCTATCTGGACGATATTTACTATGAATTTGCCGCGCCGCGCCCTGACCCGGTATTCCTTGCAAGCTACGAAGCCGTTCCGCTCGATCAGGACGGTTATTTTATCAACTCCGTCGCCTACTCGTACGATGTGGCCATGACCGTACTCGCACTGAGCTACGCCGGCAGGCACGAACAGGCTTGCAGGGTGGCGGACGGACTGCTTTTTGCGCTTTACAACGACCGCCGGTTCAGCGACGTGCAGCGGGGTCTGCGCAACGGCTACGGCACGGGCAGTCCGGTATCGCCTCCGGGCTGGACTTCTGCCTCAGGCAAATCGCCTTTCGCCAGACTCGCCGGATTTTTCGATATTGCTTCCCGGCAATGGTGGGAAGACTACTACAGCGATTCCTATTCCACAGGCAACAATGCCTGGGCTATTATCGCCCTGCTTGAAGTCTGGAGACAGTCGGCGAACACGGACTATCTCAAAGCTGCCTGCACGGTAGCCGACTATATCCACACGCTGAAGGACGCTGAAAAGGGCGGATTTACGGGCGGCTGGGAAGGATTCGACGACAGTCAGAAGAAGGTAACATCCGTTTCGACAGAGCACTGCATTGACATTTATGCTGCCTTCTCGCAACTGGCACGCGAGTTGGAAGAGAACGCCTTCGTTCCAGCCGGCGGCCGGGGCGCACAGTTTTACAGAGATGATGCGGCACATGCCCGCGCGTTTGTGATGCGAATGTACGACGATGCGCAGGGTCTCTTTTACACAGGCACGAAGACAGACGGCTCAATCAACAGGGATTTCTATCCGCTCGACGTGAATACCTGGGGGCTGATGGCTTTTCATGACGACCCGGCGCTCGACGCTCAAAGAATCCTGGCCACGATCGAAAGCCGGTTTGCCGTGGGAGAAGGTTTGTACGATTTCAATGATGACAGGGATGGCGCCTGGTTCGAAGGTTCGTCACAGGCGATTATTTCTCAAAAGGTAACGGGCAATACTGCGAAATACGAAGCGCATCTGGCCATTGTCAGCGCGGCAGCCGAAGCCGACGGCAGCATCACGGCAGCCAGTCGCGATGGCCTCACGACCGGCATATATCTGGAAGGGGTTGACAGTGATGGCAAGCCTCGTGGAAACGAGTGGCTCTACAACAGGCGCATCCACACCGGAGCGACGGCATGGCTGGCGCTGGCGCAACTCGGCCGCAACCCGCTGGATCCGGCCGGCCGGTCGGAATCAGGCATCGTCCGCCCCGCCGCCACTCATGCGAAAGCATTTGTTCGCGACGGCCGTCTCTACATATCCGGCCTTGCTTCCAAAACGCCGGTAAGGGTTTATACGGTAACAGGCAGGGAAACAGCCAGCCTCAAATCCGTTTCCGCAACGGAAACATTCATCTGCAATCTGCCCGGCCGCGGCGTGTACATAGTCACGGCAGGAACCGGGAACTGGAAAGTGATATATTAGAATTTCAGGGGCTGTCTCCCAAAGGCGATTTTAAACAGTTTACCCCCTTTGCAGTATCTTGCAGAGGGGGTAAGACTGTATGTTTCGGGCTTTTGAGACAGCCTCGTCTTCGAATGGACGATTTTTTTTTGAATCCTTCTTACTGTGGCTTTCGCCGCGCGTTTTTTTTCTTTTCTTTCTGAAACATGTCAAGCTGTTTTTGCAGCCGTTCGATTTCTTCCGACTGGTTTTTGATCATCGTGAGCAGCGAGTGCAGTTCCTCGTTGTCGACGGACGACGGGTATTGTGCCTCGACGCGCAGGATGAAGTCGGACAGGACGTTCATGTAGTTGTTGAACGCGTCGTAGGGATTGTCGTAGGGGCTGAACATGTTGTAGTGCTTCGTATTCATGTAGTAAAAATGGTCGCTGCTCTGCAGGTATGTCCAGTCCTGAAGGATGCGGCGGTCTTGACAGAGGCGCACGCGCTCGCTTATTTCGTTGATTTTGCGGAAGGCTTCCTGCTGCAGCACGTTGCCCAGCCACGAACTGCAGTCCTTCTCTTCGTCGACCCACGACATGAGGTATGGCACAGAAACGGTGTCGACCGCCCGGTTTGATTCGAGTATCTCGGAGGGCAGCGAGAACGTGATACCGCTACTTTCGGCATACCGCGGCAGGGCTTTGAAAAACTCGAAGATGCCCGTTTCGGCGCCCTGCATCGAGCCAAGCACTTCGTAGTTCATGAAGACGTTGAATATCTGTTCGGTTTCGGGCGTCGAGGCTATCCACGAGATGTACTTGTCGGCCGTGAGCGGATATTCGCTCCACGAACGGTTGCTGAAGCGGAAGGTCAGGTCTTCGCTGAAGCGGTCATTTTTCAGCAGCAGTTTCAGTTGCGGATTTGCCGCGGAAGCGTACACGTAGTTGGGGCTTTTCCATCCCAGCACGTGTTTTGCTCCTTCGGTCAACATGCCCCTGAAGCCTGTCCTGCAGACGAGTTCGGATATTTCGTCGGAGTAGATCAGTTCCGTGTTTCTGAACACCGCGGGGTGCACGCCGAAGAGCGCATGCATCTTGTCGCGGTGCTTCTTCACCTGGTCTTCAAACTCGTCCGGATCGCCAATCGAGGCGAGCGAGTGGGCATACGTTTCGGTCAGCAGTTCCACGTTTTCGAGCTGTGCGAGTTCTCTGAAACTGTCGAGCGCTTCGGGCGAATAGATTTCCATCTGTTCGGCGGCCGTGCCCGAGATGGAAAATGCGACTTTGAACTTTCCGCCGCTCGTGCGTATCATCTCCCGTATGGTGCGGTTGGCCGGCAGGTAGCACTTGCCGGCAATGCGGCGGAATATTTCCTCGTTCTGGAAGTCGTCGTAGTAGTAATGGCTGTTGCCTATGTCGAAAAACCTGTACCGCCTCAGACGAAACGGCTGGTGTATCTGAAAATAAAAGCAGATCGTTTTCATAGCATGTAATATATATGTATGTATTCAGTTCAAAACACTTTCATAGACGCGGCGCACTTTTTGCCCCGCGTATTCCCACTTGATGCCGTTCACTTCCCTGAGTCCCTCTTCCTGCAGGAAGGCGTGCAGGCGGGGATACGAGATGAGGCCGTAGATGGCGTCGGCGAGCGCTTCGATGTCCCAGTAGTCTACCTTGATGGCATGGTTCAGTATTTCGGCGCATCCCGACTGTTTGGAGATGATGGACGGCACGCCGCACTGCATCGCTTCCAGGGGCGAGATGCCGAACGGTTCGGAGACGGAAGGCATCACGTAGACGTCGCTCGCGCGGAATATTTCGTACACCTGCTTGCCTTTCATGAAGCCGGTGAAGTGGAAGCGGTCGGAGATGCGACGCGCGGCTGCAAGGCGAATCATTTTGTCCATCATGTCGCCGCTGCCGGCCATGACGAAGCGCACGTTGCCTGTCTTTTTAAGGACTTTTGCGGCCGCTTCGACGAAGTATTCAGGTCCTTTCTGCATCGTGATCCGTCCGAGGAAGGTGACGATTCTGTCCGTCACGCCGCGCTTGTCGGTAATGGCCAGGATTTCGCGTCCGAGCGGTTCGACGGCGTTGTGTACGGTGACGACCTTGTCCGGATGCTGGTGATATTTCTCGATGACGGTCTTCCGCGTCAGGTTGCTCACGGTGATAATCCTGTCCGCATAGTCCATGCCGTTTTTTTCAATGCTGTACACGTTGGGGTTTACGTTTCCGCGGCTGCGGTCGTAGTCCGTAGCATGTACGTGGATGACGAGCGGCTTGCCGCTGATCACTTTCGTGTGGATGCCGGCGGGGTAGGTCAGCCAGTCGTGCGCGTGAATGATGTCGT
>JAIRLL010000109.1 GCA_031259505.1 Tannerella sp. | reverse complement strand
AAGATTCATTGTCACGGTAGAGTTCATGGACTGGAAAATGGCTCCCGAACCGATAAGTGTCGTGTCTTTCTTCTCCCGCATCGTATCTACGCTTTTCACAACCGCATCGGCGCTACTGTCGTTCCCGTAAAAGAGACCGACCTCGTGCGAATCCAGGTAATCCTGGTCCAGTCCTGCATTCGCCAGCGCCTCCGCCGTTGCTACATACGCATATTTGGCCTGTTCCGGCATAAAAACGCGCTGATTCCTGCTCAAAACGCCCTTCAGGTCGGGAACTTCAAGAAAAGCGGTCAATGACGAACGAAATCCCATTTCTTTACGGACGGGGTCAAAAACAATGCCTGACCTGCCGCTGTACAGCGAATCCCGAACTTCCGCAAGATTTTTACCCAGACAGGAATATATTCCCATCCCTGTTATTACAACTCTCTTACTCATCTCTTATTTCAATATTTTATTTAACCGTTCATAAATCGTTGCGCGAAAGGCTCTCAATGCGCTTATTTTCCCGGCTCTTTTCTTCGTCGCGGCAGCATGGCGGAAACGTATATCCTGCCATGTTCGGACAAAATATTTCCGGTAATACCAGGCAAAAAGGCCCAGACAGGGCAATATCGACACATACGCGGCTGCAACGACAACGTTTACATACATCCAAACCAAAACGAATGAAAGAATGTACAACACCGGCATGGTTATCAACACGCTCATCCCGAAAAGAAAAGAATTGTGAAACATCCGGTCTTTCATACGGCGCATAACCGGCTCCGGCGCTTTATAAATAATCACATTCGGCCACAATGACAGCAACCATGCCGGAAACAGGAGAAACAGTGCCGTTACCGAAGCGGCCACCATGCCCCAACTCGGAAAGCGGTCAAAATGGTCATCGCGTATATTCAGTTTTTTTATATCTTCCTCATACTTGAGCGCATCATCGTAAATCTGTTGAACGAAGGCTTCATCCTTCGATTTCCGTTCGTCCAGGGCTTCGAAAAAAGCGCGGTCGGCAAGCAGTTTATCGGGCAGAGAACCGGCGTCGTATCCATGTGCTGCGGCATATTTCCGGCCGTATGTATTGCGCAGGAAATCAATCGCCCTGTAATTGTCAAGGTCTGTAATGTTAAGCATCATTCCCGCAATCTGTTCTCTCACAACGGCATTTACCCGACGTTGAGCCGTCCGGGGTTTGCTTTGATAAAGTTCATAATAAGGCTTTATCGAAACGGACGCACCGAATTTAACAAGTATGTCGTTTTGAATATCAAAATATTCGGAATAATGATTACAACTGGGAAGTATGAATATTTCCGTCCGGAAATCATCCAGTTCGGCCGCTTCAAAAGCCATTTTCATATATCCCAGAGAAAAATCTCCCAGCCAGCGTTTATCCTGATGTCCGCTTTCCGGATATATCAAAATTGTCCGGCCATTGACAAGCGCTTCCTCCGAAACTTTAAATATATCTTTATTTTTATCCAGCGACTCTTCGCCTTCGAATTTAAGGCGGTAGGCAGGTAACAAGCCTAACTTCCGCAACATCTTGTCAATCATCGGGTGTACGGCAAAAACATCTGCACGGACAATTGCATTCGGCTTCCGATCCCTGAATGACAAAATAACTCCCAACGGATCACTCAAACAATTCTGATGATTTGAAACAATCACAACAGGCGTACCGTCCGGAGGGATATTTTCCGCACCGATAACGTGTACCCTCCTGTAAAATAATCTATCATGCATAAAACGCACGTATGCACGAAAAGAGCGATAAACCAAACCCTGCCTGCTTTTTTCCTTTTTCACCATCACTCGGTATTTCATCAAAATAACTGCAAAGGTATAATTGTTTGTGAAAAAACGGTAATCGACATACCAATACATACGCAATTTACGTTTTTTTTACCATTAACATGCGAATCATTTGCTATATTGCACCATATTCCTTATCTTTGCGCAAAAATCCGAAGAAATATGTTTGAGAATTTAAGTGAGAGGCTTGAACGTTCGTTTAAGTTGCTAAAAGGTGAAGGCCGAATTACCGAAATAAACGTTGCGGAAACGCTTAAAGACGTACGCCGCGCTTTGCTGGATGCCGATGTCAATTATAAAATAGCGAAAAAATTCACCGACACGGTGAAGGAAAAAGCGCTGGGACAAAACGTGCTTACGTCGGTAAAACCAAGCCAGCTAATGGTTAAGATTGTACATGACGAACTGACGGCGTTAATGGGAGGTGCTACGGCCGAGATAAATCTGAAAGGTTCGCCGGCTGTAATCCTGATGGCCGGGCTTCAAGGTTCCGGTAAAACGACATTCTCCGGCAAACTTGCCCATATGCTGAAAAGCAAAAAAGGCAAAAACCCGCTGTTGGCAGCTTGCGACGTATATCGCCCGGCAGCTATCGAACAGTTGCGCATACTCGGCGAACTGACGGGAGTACCCGTATATTTCGAACATTGGAATAATAATCCCGTAGAGATAGCCCTGCATGCTATTGCCGAAGCAAAGAAAACCGGCAAAGACCTTGTTATCGTCGATACCGCCGGACGTTTAGCCGTAGACGAACAAATGATGCAGGAGATAGCCGCAATAAAGAATGCCGTTCATCCGAACGAAATATTGTTTGTTGTCGACGCCATGACCGGACAGGATGCCGTCAACACGGCGAAAGAGTTTAATGACCGGCTGGACTTCGACGGCGTCGTCCTGACAAAACTCGACGGCGATACACGCGGAGGAGCAGCACTCTCCATACGTGCGATCGTCAATAAACCTGTCAAATTCACAGGTACCGGCGAAAAAATGGACGCCCTGGATGTGTTCCACCCCAAACGTATGGCAAACCGCATCCTGGGTATGGGCGACATTGTATCGTTCGTAGAACGCGCTCAGGAACAGTACGACGATGAAGAAGCCAAACGCATCCGGAGGAAATTAGCCAACAATCAGTTTGATTTCAATGATTTCATGGGGCAGATTCAACAAATCAAAAAAATGGGAAATCTGAAGGATCTGGCCTCCATGATACCGGGTGTCAGCAGAATGATGAGGAATATGGATGTGAACGAAAATGCGTTTAAAAACATCGAATCCATCATCCACTCAATGACTCCCGACGAACGCGGCAATCCCGCCATGCTGAACGGTTCGCGCCGCCAACGCATCGCGAAAGGCAGCGGAACCAGCATACAGGACGTCAATAAACTCATCAAACAGTTTGACAATGCACGCAAAATGATGCGCATGATTACAACATCAACAGGAAACAAACAAATGCCTGTATTCAAAAGGTAAATCATTAACATTATGGAAGAACAAACTTATAAAATCATAGACGGCAAAGCGGTCGCTGCAAAAATAAAAAAAGAAATAGCCGGAGAAGTGGCGCAGATAAAAAAAAATGGGGGAAAAATCCCTCACCTTGCCGCCATCTGGTAGG
>JAIRLL010000067.1 GCA_031259505.1 Tannerella sp. | reverse complement strand
GACAGAGAGGATTGGCATTGTCCCCGCCGTCCCCGAACGGCGCTACGCCTGTTCGGGGTTATGCATATTCGACGCCGAAGGCGTCATCTGCTACCCTGTGATGCGACAGTTGAATCTGCTTCAGGTCAGGAGTTCTGAAGTTACAGGCATTTCTCTATCCTGCAGGCTGATAATACTCAAGCGCAACACTGTCGCCGCCCTGTTATTGCCGTTGAAAACGGGGAAGGGTGAAATGCCGGCTTCACTCAAACGACAGATAAGGCTCCAGGCGGGCTTTGTCGAACTCGGTAAATTCTTTCAGGAGCTGGAGGTTTTCCCAGCCGGCGAGATGTTTCTTCTGTTTGCGGAGGCGTTCGATGGCGTAAGCCTGGCGTGGACTGATGTAAGGATGCCGGCGGAGCGAATCGGCCGGCAGTTCGTTGACCGGCAGCCGTCTGATGAGCGACGTGTCGAGCCTGAACCACGGGGCGATTCTGGCATATGTCTCTTCGTCGATGCCGTATACCTCGCTCAACTGCTCGATGTGGTAAAACCCGCCCAGCAGGTTGCGAAACTTGACGATGCGGTTTGAATAGACTCTCCCTATTCCGGGCACTTTCTGCAGCGCGAGGGTATCTGCCATGTTCAGTTCGACGGTGGAGCCTGCCGCGAGTTTTTTCGACTGCCTGTCGGTCGACCTTACGGGCGTCGTAAGCCTTTTCACTCTTTCGCGAGTGGTCTCATGCGTTTTTTTTTCGGCGGGCGGCGGCTGCACAACGGCCGTTTCCGCCCGGACGGTATCCGGCGCTGCGTCGGCTTCCACGTTTTCGTCTTTTGCCGGAGGCTTGTCAATCAGAATAAACAAACCTCCGGACAGTGCGATCAATAAAAGTATTACAGCGAATGCCCGCCGCTCGCCTTTCGAAAAATATAAAAAATCACTCCATGACATGTGACCTGTTTTTTGCCTGACAAACCGTATTTTAGCCCAAAGACATGACCCACTTCGTCAATCCGAGTTCGTTCAGGAAGATAAGCCCGATTGCGATGGGGGCAACATATTTGATAAAGAAATGATACCCGTTGAAGAAGTAGAACGTCAGCGTCCCCCTGTTGGTAAGTTCCGCCTTGAGGATTTTCCTGTTGATCCTGTTCCCGACGAAGATGCAAATCAACATTCCTCCGAACGGCAGCATGATCTTGGCGGTGACGTAGTCCAGCAGGTCGAAGAAAGTCAGTCCGAAAAACGTAGCCCCTTTCAGTATGCCGAACGACAGCGAACTGAAGATGCACAGTACGGCGGCGCCAAGCGAGACGTAGAGCGTGGCGCGTTTGCGCGTGACGTGAAATTCTTCGTGAATATAGGCTGTGGCCACTTCGTGCAGCGAGATCGTGGATGTCAACGCCGCGACAGCCAGCAGGATATAGAAAATCAGCGCCCAGATGCTACCCAGAGGCAACTGTGCAAACACGTTAGGCAGCGTGATGAATACGAGTTCCGGCCCCGAAGTAGGCGCGATGTTGAAATGGAAGACGGCGGGGAAAATCATGATTCCGCCCAGCACTGCGATCGTCGTGTCGAGAATGGTCACTTCCAGCGCCGTACGCTGTATATTGATTGACTGTTTGAAATAAGAACTGTACGTAATCAGGCAACCCATCCCTACGCTCAGCGAGAAGAAAGCCTGCCCCATCGCATTGAGGACGACGGTCGAATTGATTTTGTCGAAATCGGGACGGAAAAGGAAGTTGATACCTGCGCCTGCGCCTTCGAGCGTCAGCGAACGGACACACAGTGTCAGCAGGATAATAAAAAGCAGCGGCATCAGGATTTTGGAGGCGCGCTCGATGCCGTTTTTCACGCCCGACGTGACGACGAAGTGAGTGAGGCAGATAAATGCGAACGTCCATAAAATCGGTTTGAAGACGCTCGACGAAAACGCGCTGAACTCGCTCTGGAAATCGGCGGCCGTTTTGCCTGCATATGATGTAAAGGCGGCATTGAAGGCATAATCGAGCGTCCAGCCCGAAATCACGTAGTAGAATCCGAGAATAAGAAAAGCCGCCAGCACGCCGTTGTAGCCGATTATCGGCCATGCCGTTCCGGGCGCCAGTTTCTTGAAGGCGCCTGCCGCATTGCTTTTGGTATTCCTCCCGATGAAGAACTCTGTTACCATCACCGGCCAGCCGAGTATCAGGATACATGCCAGATAAATTAATAGAAACGCTGCTCCTCCGTTGGTTCCCAGCATATACGGAAACCTCCAGATATTACCCAATCCGACTGCGCAGCCCACAGTCGCCAGAAGCACGCCGATACGGCTGCCGAAAGTTGACCTTTGTTGATTCATTTTTTTTATTTCAATTAATAATTATTCCATCTTTCATACGCACGGTGCGGTCGGTTTTCGTCGCCAGCCGTTCGTCGTGCGTGACAATCACAAACGTTTGCCCCATCTGCTCGCGCAAGTTGAAAAACAGCGCATGGAGTTCGTCCTTGTTCTGCGTATCCAGGCTGCCCGACGGCTCGTCCGCCAGTATCACGGACGGACGGTTGATCAGCGCCCGCGCCACCGCTACACGCTGTTTTTCGCCGCCCGACAATTCCGACGGCTTGTGTTCCATCCTGTCGGACAGTCCCATAAAATCCAGCAACTCTTTGGCTTTCCCGCGGACTACGTCGTCTTTCTCCCTTGCAATCCATGCCGGAATCATCACGTTTTCCAGCGCGGTGAACTCGGGCAACAGTTGGTGGAACTGAAACACAAAACCGATATGACGGTTTCGGAAATCCGCCATTTCTTTTTCCTTCAGGTGGAAAGGCTCGACGCCGTCGATTTCCAGACTTCCTCCGTCCGGACGGTCCAGCGTCCCGATAATCTGCAGCAAAGTCGTCTTTCCAGCTCCGCTCGGTCCGACTATCGATACAATTTCGCGCGTACCGACCTCCAGATTAATGCCCTTAAGTATCTGTAAATTATCAAAACTTTTTGTTATTCCTGACGCTTTTATCATATTCCGGACTCTTCTTTTCAGGTGACGAAAGTATACATTTTTTTACCACCTGCAAAGAAAAAAGAAATAATTCGTCCCCAAAATCGAAAAAAAAATATTACCTTTGCCTTTGAAAACAAATCCTTTTTTTTGAGGGAAACGATAAAAATATACTCATAATGGCGGACAATCAACCCATTACGAGATTTAGTGCAATTTTGCTCTGGAACAGGACTGTTCCGGGGGGCGAAGTATTTACTGTCGGAAACAGAGCGGAACTGATACGTATGCCGATCCGGTATCCGGATGTCATTATCATGATAGATTACGGACTGTTCGACCCGGATAACCTGTTTATCGTCAGCATGCACTTTCCGCATACGCGGCAGATTTATTATATTTGAATTTTCAACAGTAACAACAATTTATTAACGAAAACTGTGTCAAATAAAACCGATACACCGCTGATGCGGCAATATTACGAAATAAAGAACGAACATCCCGATGCGATTCTGCTGTTTCGAGTGGGCGATTTTTACGAGATGTACGGTCAGGATGCCGTGACGGGTTCTGCCATTCTGGGTATAGTGCAGACCAGACGTTCAAACGGCGTGGCGCTGGACGTCGAGATGGCCGGATTTCCGCATCATGCGCTGGATACATACCTCCCTAAACTGGTGCGCGCGGGCAAACGTGTGGCTATCTGCGATCAGTTGGAAGACCCTAAAATGGCGAAGAAACTGGTCAAACGCGGCGTGACGGAACTGGTTACGCCGGGCGTTGCCATCAACGACAATATTCTGGTGCACAAGGAAAACAACTTTCTTGCCGCCGTTCATTTCGCGCAAAGCAATTGCGGAGTGTCATTCCTCGACATCTCGACGGGTGAGTTTCTGATGTCCGAAGGCGCTACGGAGGATGTCGACAAACTGCTGAACAGCTTTATACCCAAGGAGGTGCTGATCTGTCGCGACATGCGCAAGCATTTCGACGAGACGTTCGGATTCCGCACGAGCAT
>JAIRLL010000022.1 GCA_031259505.1 Tannerella sp. | reverse complement strand
GATACCGGATCGCCGTAGCGCCGGCCGATGCGCCGGCCGCCCCAGAACTGTGCGCAGCAAAGAATCAGTGATACGCCGGCCAGACCGAGACCTGTTCTCAGGTTCGAGTGTGCCTGTTTTTTTCTTTTCCAACATTTTTTTTCTTTTGGGGCTATTTCTTTTTTGAAGTACCTGAGTAGTTACAAAGAAAATTATTCATACATTTGCCTCCACAAAAAAACAAACAGCGATGAAAAGAAAATTATTTTTACTGAGCGTATCGACCCTGCTGCTTCTTTCGTGCGAAGGGCCGATGGGGCCTTCGGGAGAACCCGGCGAAGGGATGAACTGGCAAATCCTTACTTATACCGTGCACGAAGGCGACTGGGAACTGGTCGGCGGAAGAGACAACCTCAATTCATACTATATCTATGAATTTACGGATGAGAAGCTGCTGACAAATTTCATTTATGAATCCGGGAATGTATTCGGCTACAGGATAATCAACCCCGGACAGAATAATGAGACGCAGACGCCATTGCCTCACATGATTCCACAGGGAGACAGCGATTCCGGCGGCGAATTTTTATGGCAGGAATTTTACACGTTCGATTTCATGCCGGGGTCGATAGCGTTTTATGTGTATTACAGCGATTTCCAGACGAGCGTCAAGCCACCGACATGCGACTTCAGGATAGTAATGAACTGGTAGACATGAAGGAAGACGAACAGTTCGATATGATAGCCAAGACGCTGTACGGACTGGAAGACGTTTTGGCGGACGAATTGACCGCGCTGAAAGCTCACGAAGTGAAGGCGGGACGCCGCATGGTCTCTTTCAGGGGCGACAAGGCGATGATGTACAGGGCAAACTATTATTGCCGGACGGCTTTGCGCATCCTGAAGCCTGTTTGCCATTTCAAAGCCGACGACGCGGATACGGTCTATTCGGAAGTAAAAAAAATCGCGTGGGAGCAGTATTTCTCGCCCGACAGGACTTTTGCCGTCGATGCGGTGATTTACTCCGAATCGTTCAAACATTCAAAATTTGTGGCATACAGGGTGAAAGATGCCATTGTCGACTGTTTTGCGGAGAAATACAATAAACGTCCGTCCGTTCGCATCAATCGCCCCGACATGTACATTCACATCCATATCTCGCACAGAGACTGTACGGTGGCGCTCGACAGTTCGGGCGAGAGCCTGCACAGGCGCGGCTACCGGACTGCGCAGGGCGAAGCGCCGCTCAACGAGGCGCTGGCGGCGGGAATGATTATGAAAACCGGCTGGCACGGAGAGTCGCATTTTGTCGACCCTATGTGCGGCTCGGGGACGCTGTTGATCGAAGCGGCCTTGATTGCCCTGAATGTGCCGCCGGGGCTTTTCCGCAAGGAATATGCTTTTGAACGCTGGGACGATTTTGATCCGGAACTCTTCAGGGCTATTTCCGAAGACGAATCCGAAGAACATGAGTTCTCTTTCAAGTGTTTCGGCTCCGACATCTCGCCCAGAGCGCTGAAAACGGCTGAAAACAACATCAAAAACGCCGGCCTGTCCAAATATGTCGAGTTGAAGCTGCTTCCCTTCCAGCAATATGTGCAGGCGCCCCACCCCGGCATCCTCGTCACGAACCCGCCATACGGCGAACGCATTCCGACAGACGACCTGGCGGGGCTGTACGCCATGCTGGGCGAACGGCTGAAACATGTCTTTACCGGATATCAGGCATGGATACTGAGCTACAGGGAAGATTGTTTTGAAAAAATAGGCTTGCATACGAACCGGAAAATCAAACTGATGAACGGACAACTGGAATGTGAATTCCGCGGCTATGAACTGTTCGAAGGCAAAAACAGAGACCATAAGATATTGCAGAGCGGGCAGAATTTCTCCGAACAGAAAGAGCGTCCGGATTCCAATACTCCGGATGCGAAAAAAACGCCTGTCCGCAGGCGACCTTCGTTTGCTGCAGACGACAGACCCGACAAACCGGTCCGGAAATCTTTTCCGGACAGAGACTGGTCGGACAAACCGGTTCGGAAAATCTCCGGGAACAGTCGACCCCGCCTGGGAAATATTCAAAAAAAGAAAATATGAAATACAAACATTGTTTTTATTACTCGATTGTGACACTAATCATTTCGTCATCCATGCCGAAGGCGCAGGAAAAACCGCTGACGCTGCAGGAACTGATTCCGGGCGGACGGAATTATGCCCGTTTTACGCCCCGCAGTCTGCAACAGTTGCAGTGGTGTGGCGAGGCGTGTATCTACGTGAGAGGCGACAGCCTGCTGGCCGTGACGCCGCCTGACACGTCGGAACGAACCGTCTTCACGCGACCCGGGCTGAGCGCCGTACTGCAAGCCGCGGCGCTGCCCGAACTGGAGACTATGCCTGTTTTCTCAACACGGGATACACGTGGCGGCATCCTGTCGTTTCAATACAGGAAACACCTGATACATTACGACATGCGCGCCGGGAATGTTGTCGCCGACTACCCGCTGTCGCGCACGTGGCAGAACCTCGAATTTTGCGAAGCGAACGGCAGTTACGCCTGCACGGAGAAAAACAATGTGTACATTCTTTCGCCCGGCGGCGAAAGCAAAGCCGTAACGGACGAAACGGACGGAGGCATCGTCTGCGGCTCCTCCGTTCATCAGAATGAATTTGGCATTCGCAAGGGGCTTTTCTGGTCGCCCGGCGGGACGGCGCTCGCTTTTTACCGTATGGACGAGCGGATGGTGACGGACTATCCGGTTGTGGACATCGAAGCGCGCACGGCCAGAGCGAAACCTTTCAAGTATCCGATGGCAGGCATGAAGAGCCACGAAGTCACTGTCTGCGTCTACCGCCTGTCCGACGGGCAAACCGTCCGCCTGAAAACAGGCAAGCCTAAAGATAAATACCTGACCAATATCGCATGGAGCCCCGACGAACGGAGCATCTATATTGCCGAACTGAACCGCGACCAGAATGAATGTCGCCTGGTGCGCTACAATGCCTCGACGGGCGAGGCGGAGGCCACGCTTTTCATCGAGAAAAACGATCGCTATGTAGAACCGCTCCATCCCGTACTTTTCCTCCCGAACGACGCTTCCCGTTTTATCTGGCAGAGCAGGCGCGACGGCTACGGCCACCTCTATCTTTACGACGTGTCGGGCAGAATGATACGCCAACTCACGTCAGGCCGGTGGGAAGTGACCGCCGTCCACGGCTTCGATGCGAAGGGAACGCACATCTTCCTCTCGTCGACGGCGCCCCATCCTGAAAAAGGCGGCGACGAAGGCAATCCGCTTGAGATTTATACATGGCAACTGAACATGAAAACAGGCAAACAGACCTGCCTGCATTCAAAAGCCGGCGTGCATCAGGCGCGCATCAGTCCCTCGGGACTGTATCTGGTCGACCAGACCGCTTCGCCCCTGATACCGCGCGATATCGATTTGATCGACGTGAAAAAACAGCGCAGCGTCAAGACGCTTCTGTCGGCTAAAAACCCGTTTGAGAAATACGAAATGCCCCGGCTGGAAACAGGTGTGATTACTGCGGCAGACGAAAAGACGCCGCTGAACTACCGCATGGCGCTGCCGCCCGGTCTGGACAGTACGAAGAAATATCCCGTAATAATATATGTATACGGCGGCCCTCACGCGCAGATGGTCGGCGGAGGATGGATGAACGGCGCTGGAGGATGGGATCTGTACATGGCAAAGCGGGGATACATCATGTTTACGGTGGACGGACGGGGCTCGGCAAACCGGGGCTTTGCCTTCGAAAGCATCATCCACCGCCAGCTCGGCGTGCACGAAATGGAAGACCAGATGAAAGGCGTCGAATATCTGAAATCGCTGCCTTTCGTCGATGCCGGACGGATTGGCGTGCACGGGTGGAGCTATGGCGGTTTCATGGCGACAAATCTGATGCTCACCTATCCCGACGTTTTCAGAGCGGGCGTGGCCGGCGGGCCCGTCATCGACTGGCGGAGATACGAAATCATGTATGGCGAGCGATACATGGATCATCCCGACGACAACAGCGAAGGATACAAAAATGCGGATCTGCGCGAAAAAGCCGCCCGCCTGAAAGGGCATCTTCTGCTCATTCACGGCGACGAAGACCCGGTGGTCGTATGGCAGCACAGTCTTTCGTTTCTCAAAGCCTGCATCAATGCGGGGACTTATCCCGACTATTTTGTCTATCCCGGCCACAAACACAATGTGACCGGCAAGGATCGTCCGCACCTGTACGAAAAAATCACACGCTATTTCGATACATATCTGTGAGTAGCCCGCCGCCGGGTGCGCCGCCCTGCGAACGGACGGGAGACGGTCAGCAGAGACGGTCAGTTCCGAACCCTGCTCCGGTCTTCCAGTTCGCGGGCTTTGCGGAGCAGGTCGGAGGCGAAGATAAAGTCGTTCAGCGCCGTGTTGCTGGACGAGATGACCTGCTCCTTGGTGCCCTGCCATTCCTTGACGCCTTCTCTGATGAAGACGATATTTTCACCGATGTTCACGACGGAGTTCATGTCGTGCGTATTGATGACGGTCGTCATGCCGTATTCTTTCGTGATGTCGTGAATCAGGTCGTCTATCACGAGTGCGGTTTTCGGGTCGAGCCCCGAATTGG
>JAIRLL010000239.1 GCA_031259505.1 Tannerella sp. | reverse complement strand
GTATTACTCCGGATTTGTATAGTATAACTTATTTACAATCAAAAAAAATGTATATAAGTAATACTCCTATCGGACTTTTTAATGAATAAAACAAGCCCCTATCAGAATAGATAGGGGCTTGTTTTGTATTCCATCTCGGATAAAATACACCGGGATTTGTAGCTGCAACGCTTTTACTTAGGGATACGAAATAAATAAGATATAATACTTTAAGCGAGTAAAAAAGTGAGATTGAAAGATAACAGAGTCCTGGATTGCCACGTCGCTACGCTCCTCGCAATGTCGTCGGATGCCATAGCCGGCAGCAACGGTATCCACGTCATTGCGAGGAGCGTAGCGACATGGCAATCCAGTAACATGTTACACTTTATTAATTCTCCATTCCATAAATTCAAAAAAACGCCTTCGGGACGCGCTTCAACCCGTTTATCCGCCTGAGATGGGTATTTTGAGGATTCAACGGAATAGAACAACCGAAAGGAGAGCCGCGCGATCCCGATTGCGGCTCTCCTTTTTTTATGAAATCACCGCCGGCAACGCTACCACCGGCGTTAGTTGGGAAATGTGATTGACAGTACCCGTTTCGTGCAGAAACTGAAAGCGAAACGGCGAAGCAATCCGGTACCGGACGCGAGAATTGCTTCGCCTGACGGCTACCGGTGACATGTTCTGAAACAAAAAAATAAATGATCCTACCGGGAATTGTGCGGGATCAGAAAAGATTCAAGGGTTTTCGGCAGGAATATGCCATGTGCGAATGAACGTGTTTCCCCTGCATGGAGTATAATAAAAAAAGGGCGTCTACGTTTCACAACGGCCACCCTTAGAAAAATCTATTTCACAATCAGTATCAATCGTTCAATTTCCTTGCTCCGTCGCTGATGACTGCGTCGTACACTTTCGGCGAGCGTCCGAACTTTGCCCTGTAGGCTTCTTTAGCCTTCAGGATAAACGGTTCGTACAGTTCGTCTTTCACCAGGTTGATGGTGCATCCGCCGAAGCCTCCGCCCATCACGCGCGAGCCGGTTACGCCACATTCTCTGGCCACGTCGTTCAGAAAATCCAGTTCCTCGCAACTCACTTCGTAGAGTTTGCTCATCCCGTAGTGCGTCCCGTACATTTTCTGCCCGACGGTCTCGTAGTCGCCTTTCACGAGTGCATCGCATACGTCCAGCACGCGCTGCTTTTCGCCGATCACGTATTCGGCGCGTTTGCAGTCTTCTTCGCTGATTTCGTTTTTGATGCTTTCCAACTGTTCGAACGTCGCGTCGCGAAGAAATTCCACATTCAGTTTGCGTGCTACCCGTTCGCATGATTCGCGCCGGGCGTTGTAGGCCGACGATGCCAGTTCGTGTTTGACGGCCGTGTCGAGCAACACCAGTTTGTATCCCTGCGGGTCGAAGGGAAAATATTCGTATTCGAGCGAGCGGCAGTCCAGCCGTATCAGGTTACCTTTCTTCCCGAAGAGGGAGGCAAACTGGTCCATGATGCCGCATTTGACGCCGCAGTAGTTGTGTTCCGTGGCCTGTCCGATTTTTGCCAGTTCAAACCTGTCGATGCCCAGTTGGAAAATGTCGTTGAGCGCAAAGGCGTACGTGCTTTCCAGCGCTGCGGACGACGACATGCCCGCTCCGAGCGGCACATCGCCGGCAAACGCCGTATTGAAGCCTTTCAGTTCGCCGCCTCGCTTGATGATTTCGCGACACACGCCGAAAATATACCTTGCCCAACTGGTGCGCGGCGCATCTTCCTCGTTGAATCCGAATTCGACATAGTCTTTCATGTCAATCGAATAGGCACGCACCTTCTGTGTTTCGTTCAGCTTTATTTCGGCCACTATCCCCTTGTCGATTGCTCCGGGGAACACGAATCCCCCGTTGTAGTCGGTATGTTCGCCGATCAGGTTGATACGTCCGGGCGAAGTATAAATCGTGCCCGTGCTTCCGTCAAAATGCTTGATGAAGCGGCTTCTTACATATTCTGTCTCCATATTCTGTCTGCTTCGTGTATATTTACAGTGATCATGCGACCGGAATATCCCTGTTGACGTTTTTGCTCCCGATCAGGGCGTAGAACAGGAGGTATACCAGGCCGGCGAACAGCAGCCAGTAGCTTGGCATAAAACCGGATATGTCGGCAATCAGGTTTTGCACGTAAGGAATGATACCGCCGCCGACGACAAGCATCATAAATATCCCCGAAGCTTCCGCGACATATTTCCCCAGTCCCTCTACGGCCAGGTTGAAAATTCCTCCCCACATCACCGAGGTACAGATACCGACCAGAGCAAGGAACATGAACGAGATGGGGACGTCTACCATGCCCACCGAGAGCGTTCCGCCGCTTGTGTCGAAAGCAGGCATGGACACGGGTATGGTTACGGGTGTAAAAATAGCGGCGAGTACTAAAACAGCGCCTATGCCCGAGGCTACCGTCAGCATCGTTTTGGCCGATATTTTCGAGCCGATGGCGGCGCCGATCAGCCGGCCGATGAGCATCAGCAGCCAGTAGAAACCTACTACGCCGCCGGCAATACCGGTAGCGATTCCCAGTCCGGGTTTCGTGTCTCCGTTGATGATCTTTTCTGCGCTTTCGTTTGTGTTTTCGCTCACTATTTTCGATTCGTCTTCGCTCCGCAACTGAGCGAGGTATGACGCGTCTGCCTGCTGTTTGCTGTATTCGTCAACTTTCGCCTGCGCTTCCTCCACTGTGAACGAGGTCATATACAGGTTGGCCGTGCCGGGGACGCCGACTTCAACGCCAACGTACACAAAAATGCCGATGGCGCCCAGCACGAAATGGCGGAACGACCAGGGGCTGTACTGTGATTTTTCGCCTTTGGCAAGCCTGTTGATCGTCGATTCCGGTTCGGGAATATTCACAAAGAAGAGAACAACGCCTACCAGCGCGAATATACCCAGTGCGATAAACAGCACGGGATTGACGTCGGGAATGGAAGCCTTGGCCACGTTTCCGACCAGGATACCTACCAGCAAGGGAACCAGTGTGCCCATCAGCGAGTTGAACGACCCGCCGACCTGAATCAGCGTGTTTCCTTTCTTGCCTCCGCCACCCAGTGTGTTGAGCATCGGGTTAACAACGGCATTGAGCATGCACATCGAAAATCCGGAAATGAACGCGCCCGTCAGATAGATATAAAAACTTTCGGCAATCCCCGATAAAAACTGGATGCCGACGCCTGCAAAGCCTACTGCGATGGCGATCAGTGCAGTGTTTTTGTAGCCTGCTTTTCGCAGCAACATGCCGGACGGTATTCCCATCACGGCATAGGCAAGGAAATTCATGAAATTTCCCAGCATGCCCAGCGAATTGGATACTCCGAATTGATTTTTCAACACAATTCCCATCGGCGCTGCCAGATTGGTTACGAACGATATCATACCAAACAGCAGAATCATCATAATGATGGGTAAAGCATAATTTTTTTCTTGTTTGTTTGTCATAGATCTGAAATTTTAAATTATTAATAATATTGTTTCACTGTATTTGTATTGCATGGAATTTGAATATCGTCCGGCTGTCAAAACTTTCGCCTGGTCGAAGGACGGTTGTCGGGTAGTCGGGACGGTTCGGGCTGTCGGGGAAGTGCTGCGTTTCGAAGCACAGCGCGGAATGTTGTGGATAACGCTGTCCGTGTTTCCCGACGAGGTTGCCCGTCATCCAGTTACCCGTATAAAGCTGCATGCCCGGTTCGGTCGTGAATACTTCCATGACGATGCCCGTCCCGGGCGACATGCAGCGTGCGGCAAACGCCAGCCCGCTATCTTCTCTGTTTATTATATATGTATGGTCGTACCCCCGTCCGATGACCAACTGTTCGAAATCGTCGTGGATGCGTGCGCCCGCTTCGTGTGGCGTGCGGAAATCCATCGGCGTGCCTTCGACCTTTTCCGGCGCGCCGAGGGGAATGGACGTTTCGTCCGTCGGCAGGTAACGGTCGGCATTGATTGTCAGCAGATGGTCTCCGATGGTCGGGTTGCCTGCGCCGGACAGGTTGAAGTAGGAATGGTTTGTCAGGTTGAGCGCCGTCGGCTTGTCGGTAACGGCATGATAGGCGATGACCACCTCGTTTTCGTCGGTCAGGGTGTATGTAACCGTTGTGGTCAGTGTGCCGGGGAATCCCTCTTCGCCGTCGGCCGAGATGTATGTCAGTTCCACCGAACGGGCGTCTTCCTGCTTCATGTCCCATACGACGGCATTAAAACCTTTGACGCCGCCGTGCAGGCTGTTCGGGCCGTTGTTGAGCGCCAGTTTGTCGTATACGACGCCGTCGAGCGTAAAGCGTCCTTTTGCGATTCGATTGCCGTAGCGTCCGCAAACCGCTCCGAAGTAAGGTTCTTCGGATGCAAGGTAGTCGTCAATGGACGCGTGTCCTGTGACGACATCCGTAAATTTGCCGTTTCTGTCCGGCATCATAAGCGACACAATCTTTGCGCCGTAGTTCGTCACCGCCACTTCCGCACCGTTTCCATTGGTCAGCAAACAGAGCGAAACCTCCTTGCCGTCAACAACTTTTTGGAAATCGGCAGTATGTAAACCAGAAAGTACAGTCTTGTTTTCCTTCATCGCATGTTACAAATTTGCGCGTAAAAGTAGGCTTCTTTTGCCGAACTTTTTCATATTGACATATGTTTTATAACATGTTTTTTGCAGATGCACGATTTTTACCGTAAAAATCACATGTGCAATGCGTCGTATTGTGTGCTCCGGTCTCCGTGTTTAAGATTTTCCGCCGTGCATAATTGCTGCCTTCATTCCGGCAATGCAGGTTTCCGGGTCGAAGCCTCTCTCCTTTGCATAGCAGGTCGCCATCACGGCAATCATATCGTCCGTAGCGGGCAGGCGTTCGAAATTCCGGCAGCCTTTTTTCAGTCCGGTCTTTTCGAACGACATGCGATTCAGGTCTACAATCTCGACTGCGATCGCGCCGGACGCATCGTCGAAGAGGATGTTTCCGGCGGAATAGTCGCGGTGCAGGATGCCGTTTTCGTGCATGCGTGCTGTCGTGCGGGCGATGGCTTCGAGTATTTCGTTGCGGCGGACGAAGGTGTGCGCTGCAAAATCACGGTACGTGTACGGGCAGGTGGAGCGGAGCGTGACCGAAAAACTGTCGGCAAACAGGAAATATCGTCTGCACGTGACGAATCCCACCGGTGCAGGCGTGCCGACGCCCGCGGCAAGCAACCGCAGTGCATGGCAGTAGGCGCGTTCCGCTTTCGATGCCCGCAGGAAACCGTATATCACGGCATTCAGCGCGTGGGGACGTTTGTATGACTTCACCGCCAGCTCGTATCCTTCCCAATGGAACAGCCGCAGTTCGTTGCGGCCCTGAAACATCGTCTCTCCCTGCTCGCGGAATATGGACGGCAGGCCGAGCATGAACGTCGACAGGCTTTTGAAGGATGGATCGACGACGGTCTTTCGTGCGTGTATCCA
The DNA here is from genome assembly GCA_031259505.1 of Tannerella sp. Taxonomy (GTDB): domain Bacteria; phylum Bacteroidota; class Bacteroidia; order Bacteroidales; family Tannerellaceae; genus Tannerella. The sequence continues at coordinate 10,505 of JAIRLL010000239.1, read as the reverse complement.
TCCGCAGCATGTATTTATCAGCCTCGACCAGGTGCGGTGATAATGTAATTTTCCGCCTAACTGTTCGTATAAAAACTCCCTGTGCCGGCTGTTTATTAAGTTTACAAGACTTCTTTTTAGATTTCTGGTCGTCTTCCGGTAGGAATTTTTTCTTTCCCGATACAACAAGCCAACAAAAGGTAACCGTACAAATTCGCCTCCCGTTTTGAACATCGAAATCCAAAGATCCCAGTCTTCTCTGCCTGATATTTCTTTACATTCACAATAACCTCCCTCTATTTCGTCCCAGTCTTTTTTGCGATACATGGCGCAGTTATCTATCATGTTTTTACGTGCCAGCAATCTGTAACTGAACGGAGGATATTTTATTCTCCCCGTTTTCAGCCCAAAAAATTCTACTTCACAGGATACTACTTTCACCTGTGGATTTTCTTTCAGGGTTTTTACTGCTTCTTTTATGTAATCGGGCGAAATCAAATTGTCTGCATCTACCGGCAAAATATATTCCCCGCGGGCGGCGGCAATGGCGCGGTTGCGGGCGGCGGCCGCTCCGGCATTTGCCTGTTGCAGAAAACGGATGCTGTCATATTTGGCGGCATACCGTGCTGCGATGGCCGGCGAATCGTCGGTAGACCCGTCGTCTACTATCACGATCTCCATATTCGGCCAGGCGGAAGACAGTACGGACAGCAGCGTTTCTTCGAGAAATTCACTCGAATTGTACACGGGGATAATTACAGATACCAGAGGCGTATTTTCTGCGTGTTTCATCTTTTATATACTATACTTTTCTTTGTTATATCCTGTCGCGGCGGCGGGTGAATTTCAGCCAGTAATAGCGGAGCGGGTTTGTATACTTCAGTTGCTTCCACGGGCGGCTGCCGTGCGGTCTGTGCACGACCGGAAGCGATGTAAACAGGTAGTTGGCAAAACCCAGTGCAAGCGATTTATGCGAGACGGTCACATCGTGCCAGGCTTTGGACGGGTCTAACTGCATGAAATCATATTTCTGCAAAAAGGCCGGCGTAAGCAGCGAGCAGCAGAAACTCACGTGCCTGCGGACGGACAGGACACGGTTCGTTTCCTTCCGTGCGTAAAGGTAGGGATAGTTTATCTGTCCTTTTTCGTCGACGGTGACGGCTGCGGCGATACCGCAGTCCGGCCTGTCGAGCGCGCCGTCGAACAGCGACTGAAGCGTGTGCGGCCGGACGGTTACATCCGATTCGACAATGCACAGCGCGGCTCCGCTGTCCAGCGCCCGCCGCTGTGCGTCCTGCAGTATCAGGAGATAGTTCGGAGAAGGGTGATTCGTCTGTTCCGAAAGGTTTATCAGGGTGAATCCGCCGGCTGCCGCCGCCTCTTCCAGTATGCGGGTATTACTGTCCGTACTGAAATCGTTATATATAATATATGTATAGGGAATACGCATATCCGAAGAGGCAATCGCCTTTACGGTTTCCAGTGCGGACACGATCGAGTCCTTCACCGGCGTAATCACAATCATCTGCCTGTTTTCCATATACTGCGAATATTGAATCTTGAATTTAATACGGACACAAAGATAATCAACATTTGTCAGCTTATCAAGCCCCAGTTCATTTTCCTGTCGAAAAGAGTCTGCAGGCGGTCGCGGAAGATTTTGCTGGCGGGCGATTCGAGTTGCGGGTCGTTGTCAAGGATGCGCTCCGCCACGTTTCGCGCACGTTGAAGTATCTGACCGTCGGCAGCCAGACTGGCAATTTTCAGAAACTGACCGTAGCCGCTTTGCTGCGTACCTTCCAGGTCGCCGTGTCCGCGCAGCCGGAGGTCTTCTTCTGCAATCTTGAATCCGTCGTGACTGCCGACCATGATTTCGAGCCGTTCGCGGGTGTCGTGGCTGAGTTTGTGCGACGACACGAGGATGCAGTACGATTGTTCGGCGCCCCGCCCCACGCGTCCGCGCAACTGATGCAACTGCGAAAGCCCGAAGCGTTCGGCGCTTTCGATCACCATCACGGAAGCGTTCGGCACGTTGACGCCTACCTCTATCACGGTGGTAGATACCAGAATGTGCGTCTGTCCGGACACGAACTGCTGCATGGCGGCATCCTTCTCCTGCGGTTTCATCCGGCCGTGTACCATGCCGACGCGGTATTCGGAGAATACTTCCCTGAGCGCCGCGTAGCCGTCTTCGAGATTTTTATAATCAATCTTCTCGCTTTCTTCGATCAGGGGATAGATGACGTAGACCTGGCGTCCGCGGCGTATTTCGTCGCGGAGGAAGGCATACAGTTGTGCGTGCCGGTCGTCGTAGCGGTGAACGGTCTTCACCGGTTTGCGGCCGGGCGGCAGTTCGTCGATGACGGACACGTCGAGATCGCCGTACAGCGTCATGGCGAGCGTGCGCGGTATCGGGGTGGCGGTCATGACCAGGACGTGCGGGGCGACCCGGTTCTTCGTCCACAGCCGGGAACGCTGTGCGACGCCGAAGCGGTGCTGTTCGTCGATTATCGCAAGGCCGAGCGAGGCAAAGCGCACGGTTTCTTCGAGCAGCGCGTGCGTGCCGACGACTAACTGGATTTCGCCACCGGCAATGGCAGGAAGGATTCTGTCGCGTTCACGCTTTTTTGTCGAGCCGGTCAGCAGGGCGACGCGGATATTCATGTCGCACAGCATGTTTTTAATCGTTGCATAATGCTGCTGAGCCAGTATCCCGGTCGGCGCCATGATACATGCCTGATAATGATTGTCGACGGCAATCAGCATCGACAGGAAGGCGACCAGCGTCTTGCCGCTGCCCACGTCGCCCTGCAACAGCCGGTTCATCTGGCATCCACTTTTCATGTCGGCGTATATTTCGCGCACGACGCGTTTCTGCGCATCCGTCAGTTCGAACGGCAGGTGTTGCCGGTAAAACGTAAGGAAAAACTCGCCGATCCCGGAGCAGACCAGACCTGTCAGTTTCTGCCGTCTCATGCGTGCCGTCAGCAGTATGTTCAGTTGAATGTAGAACAGTTCGTCGAACTTCAGCCTCGACCGCGCCCGGCTCAGCATGGCGTTCGACGCGGGAAAATGGATATTGCGTATGGCCTCCGACCTGGAGAGTTCGCCCAGTTGCTCCGTCAGGCAGGCGGGGAGGGTTTCGGGCAGCGTCCAGTCGAGTTCCGACAGCAGCGTGTATTGCAGGTTCTGGATGGCGCGCGAATGGAGATACATATTTTTCATCGCTTCGGTTGTGTGATACAGAGGCGTCAGACCGTTTGCCACCTGCCGGGCGTTTTCGGGCATATCCACCTCGGGATGAACGATGTTGTAGCCCCATCCGAACCCGGCCGGTTTGCCGAAGACGATGTATTCCTGTCCGACCTTATATTTGTCTGCAATGTATTTCAGTCCCTTGAACCATACCAGGTCGATGAATCCCGACCCGTCCGTGAATTTGCCTGTCAGCCGTCGGGAGCGCATTTCGCCGAGCGTGTCGAAGCGCACAATCCGTCCTCTCAACTGCACGTACGGCATCTCGCCGTCGGCCTCGAGCGCACCGGTTATTTCGCTTACTTTATAAAAACGGCTGCGGTCGACGTACCTGTATGGAAAATGATACAGTAAATCTTCGTACGTCGAGATCTCGAGTTCCCGTTTCAACACCTCCGCCTTTTTAGGCCCCACGCCCGGCAGGTACATGATATTGCTGATCAATTCCTTCATTTCCCTGCTTTGCGGACAAAATTCAACCGAATAAGCGCTGTATGCACACGGCGCTTATTCGCCATTCGCTATTTTATACGGCTCCTCCACTGCGGCAGCCACGTATATCCCTGCAGCCAGCGGCGTACGGACGGTTTCACCGGCTACGCAACTGACGGATTTGACCGGCAGAAAACTTTTCGAGTATAATTGATTTGTTATTTCCATTTTGTTTACCTGCTTATTTATGTGCGCACAAAAATAGGCATGTTTGCGACACAACACAAAATCAGCAGAGTTAATTATTGTAAAGCATCTTCATGCCCTGCATGTTTCTCATGCATGAAATATCGTCTGCGGAGAGGGTAGGAATTTATGCAGTTATGTTGTATAACATGTCATGAAGTTTTTCGCGTATGCGATGTTATTGCTACCTTTGCAGGGCATAACTATAAAATTAAATTGTTAGACCAGGACTAGCCCGACCGTGACGGTCGGGCTTTTTCATTTTCACCGCGCGCGTCCTTTGACTGCCGTCGAACTTCGTTTCAGGACTTTCATAATGTCATGCGTTGCGACGACGGAAAAACAGGCTTTTGAGACACCCCCGTCCGGCGTCGCTGCGAGGAACGAAGCCATCCGGCAGACCGGTAACAAGCAGATAACGAAACATGTCACCGGCAGAAGCGCAGCGACGAAGCAGTCCGGAGTTTCGTGATCCCTTACGCCATACCCGCACGATTCGTTACAGATTCGTTTTTTCATGAAAAAAAAATAATTCATATTCCACGATGCGCTTTTGAATACTTATTTCTATCTTTGGCGCCGTAAAACAAAAAGAATGATGCTCAAACCTGCATACATATTCGCCGGACAGTATCTCCCGAACCGCAGACAGGCGGCTTTGCTGACAGATATACATATTCCAGCTTCCATTACGGGGCGTGGCAAATTCTTATATATCAACTACTTAAAAACAGTCTGCGTGCGCGGCGAACGCATGATGACGCCGACGCCTTCGGACAAAATAACCCCCTGCCGGCAGATTCTTCCGAAAGCCGGCATATTACTCCCGTCCGCAAACGGCGCTGCCGTCCAGCCATTCGATTCTGGCCGGACTGCCCGGTTTTTCACGCGCATCACGACTGTATTAATGCTCATCACTACAGTCGTGACGCGGAGCGCTCGCGGCATGTACGTTTTATATCCGAAAGTAATAACCCATTAATATTAAGCATTATGAATGCAGTTATTTTTATTCTGATCCAGTGCGCCGACGCTGTTTGCGGCCATTTAAACGGGTTTTTTGCCTCCGTTTCAGACGTGGCAGGCAGCCTGGAAGCCGCCGGCGCAGTCGCCCTCGCGGCCGCGGCGATCGCCTGTTCCGGTATTCCGGCCGAACTGCCTGCCGCCGCCCGCCGGTGGCACGGGTCGATCGACGGACAGTCTGGCAACATCGACAGCCCCTGTCTGTGAAAATCCGTAGAATCCGCGCCGTTCGCACGTTCTTTTCAAAAGCATATACATTTAATTATATACAGTCATGAAAAAAATATTCAAAACAAAAGAAACAGTCTCGCGCCTTGCCGCAATCCTCGCCCCCGTCCTCCGGACGGCAGGCGCCGGTGAAACAGTCGACGTTACCGGCGCCGTTGCAGGCTTTAGCCGGTCCGGCAGCGTATTTACCGTCAATTATTTATTTTCTTCCGGCCACGACTGATCTTTGTCCCGTTCAAAACATAATTTTCATCAAATGAGCAAGCACGATTTATGCTGTATCGGTCACATCACGCACGACAAGGTTGTGACCCCGAAGAATACGGTACACATGCCCGGCGGGACGTCTTTCTACGTTTCGCACGCCATCCGCCATCTGGGCGACATCGACTACGCGCTGGTGACGGCCATCGCCGAAGCCGACATGGCTGTGGCGACCGACCTGATGAACAGAGGGGTGAACGTCACCGTACTGCCCAGCGCCTGTTCGGTCTATTTCGAAAACATCTACGGCGAGGACAGAGACAACCGCAAACAGCGCGTCCTCTCGAAAGCCGACCCATTTACCGTCGAACAGTTGGACGGCGTCGAAGCGCGGATATTCCACCTCGGCGCACTGCTGGCCGACGATTTTTCGCCCGACGTCGTGTGCCGGCTTTCGCAGAAAGGGCTTGTCTCGATCGACTCGCAGGGCTATCTGCGCGAAGTGCGGGATACGAAAGTCTACGCCGTCGACTGGAAAGAAAAAGAGCAGGCACTGCAATACGTGCATTTCCTCAAAGCCAACGAACACGAGATGAAAGTGCTGACGGGCTATTCCGATGTGTCTTCGGCCGCACGAACGCTCTACGGCTGGGGAGTGAAGGAAGTACTGATCACGCTGGGCAGTCTGGGGTCGGTGCTCTACGACGGGACGGCGTTCCACCGCATACCGGCCTACAAGCCGCGCGAAATCGTGGACGCCACGGGCTGCGGCGACACGTACATGGCCGGCTATCTGTCCCGGCGGGCGAAGGGCGCGGACATGCGCGAAGCCGGACATTTTGCGGCGGCGCTGTCGACCTTGAAAATCGAACGCTCAGGCCCGGCGCAGGCAACCGTCGACGACGTGAACCGCTGCCGCGACACGGCGGAAAAGATCGAAAGCCCGGTTACGTGAGACGCTGTTATTCCAGAGGCGTCTTGAGTTTCTCATTCCACATACGGCCTGAATGCCTTCAATTCGCGGCGCAAAGCCTGCGAGCGGTTGTCCGTGACCCGGTCCATCAGTTGCAGGAAGCGTTTGCCGTGATTCATCTCGACGGTATGACACAGTTCGTGCAGCAGGACGTAGTCGATCAAATGTTCGGGAAGCAGCATCAGAGAAAGCGACAGGCTGATGTTCTTTTTCGAAGAGCAACTGCCCCAGCGCGTTTTCGTGTCGCGAATCTTCACGTCCGCATAATGAAACCCGTAGCGTCTGGCCAGGGCGTCCAGCCGCGCGGGCAGGACGCGGCCGGCTTCGCGGCGAAGCGCTTTTTTCAGTATCTGCCGGAGAAGCGCCTGCACCCGTTCGTCTGCAAAGTCGGCGCCGTCGGGACAGGCTACATGCAGCACGCCTTCCGTCAGCCTCGTGTAGAAGCCCGACCGCGGCGTACGGAAGATATGCAACCGGAAAGTCAGCGTCTGCAGCGTCGAGCTTTCGTCCAGCACTCTGCGCTCCGGCGCCGCATCCAGCATCCGGAGCAATTTTACGTGCATCTGGCGGATGAATGCCAGCATGTCTTTTTCGGCGCCGTACGGGGGCATTGTCGCCACGATCCGACGGTCTTTGACGCGCAGTATATTGCGTCTCGCCCGCGGATTGCGGCGAAGCACGACGTCGCCCAGCCCTTCGATGTAAACTGTTTTCTCCATATTCGGACGACAAAAATAATGCTTTTCAGCCTTTTTTCGTACCTTTGTCCCGCTATTTAAGATTTTACATTAGAATATCTCTGACATAAGTAACTGAATCATGAACAAAAAAGCATTACTGATCATATGCGACGGCTGGGGGCTGGGCGACCGGCAGAAAGACGACGTAATATACTGCACGCCCACGCCCTACTGGGACTATCTGCTATCGAACTGTCCCCATTCGCAGTTGCAGGCCTCCGGCGAAGACGTAGGACTGCCCGACGGACAGATGGGCAATTCCGAAGTGGGGCACCTGAATATCGGCGCAGGCCGGATTGTCTATCAGGACCTGGTAAAAATCAACATTGCCTGCCGCAACGGTTCCATCCTCGAAAACCCCGAAATCAGGCGCGCCTATGAATATGCCCGGACGAACGGGAAACAGATTCACTACCTCGGACTGGTATCCGACGGCGGCGTGCACAGTTCGATGGAACATCTCTTCAAGCTGACGGAAATCGCACAGGCGTACGGCATCGACAAGTCATACGTCCACTGCTTTATGGACGGACGCGACACCGACCCCAGAAGCGGAAAGGGATTCATCGAACAGCTCGAAAATCACCTGAAGCGAACGGGCGGCAAGATTGCCTCCATCGTGGGACGCTATTACGCCATGGACCGCGACAAACGCTGGGAACGCATCCGTGAAGCGTATGACCTGCTGGTGAAAGGCATCGGCCGGCCGGCGGAATGTATGGTCGCGGCGATGGAAGAATCCTATGCCGAAGGCGTCACGGACGAGTTTGTCAAGCCCGTTGTGCACGTCGAGCACGGCCGGCCGGTCGCCGTCATCGAAGAAGGCGACGTCGTCATCTTCTTCAATTTCCGCAACGACCGCGCCAAGGAACTGACCGTCGCCCTGACGCAGCGCGACATGCCCGAAGCCGGAATGCAAACCGTCGCCGGACTGCAGTATTTCTGCATGACCCCCTACGACGCTACCTTCGAAGGACTGCACATACTCTTCGACAAAGACAACGTCGACAATACGCTGGGCGAATACCTGTCCCGCCTGAAACGGAAACAGTTGCATATTGCCGAAACGGAAAAATATGCACACGTGACGTTCTTCTTCAACGGCGGCCGCGAAGCGCCCTTCGAAGGCGAAGACCGCATCCTGGTGCCGTCGCCGAAAGTGGCGACCTACGACCTGAAGCCGGAAATGAGCGCCTTCGAAGTGAAAGACCGACTGGTCGAGGCCATCGCGACGCAACAGTACGATTTCATCGTCTGCAACTATGCCAACGGCGACATGGTCGGGCATACGGGCGTATATGCAGCCATCGAAAAGGCTGTCATCGCCGTCGACGCCTGCCTGCGCGAAACGGTCGAGGCGGCAAAGACCCACGGATACGAAACGATTATCATCGCCGACCACGGCAATGCCGACCACGCCCTCAACGGCGACGGCTCGCCCAACACGGCGCATTCGCTCAACCCGGTGCCTTTCGTCTACGTTTCACCGAACGCGGCAGCCCGCACGTCCGACGGCATTCTTGCCGATGTGGCGCCCTCAATCCTGCACATACTCGGACTTGCACAGCCGGCCGAAATGACAGGACGCAATCTGATTGACTGACTCCCGCCTGCACCCGAAACATTGCTGCAAATTGATGACACGCTGGTCAGCCTCGACCTGATAGAACGCTGTTTTGTCTGCGACACTGCGCGATGCCGCGGCATGTGCTGCATCGAAGGCGATGCGGGCGCGCCGCTGGCAAAAGGCGAATTTGATATCCTGCGCAGCATCCTGCCCGCAGTGTGGGACGACCTCGCGCCGGCTTCGCAGGAGGTCATCCGCAAGCAGGGCTTCGCATACGTCGACGCGGAGGGCGACGTCGTGACTTCGATTGTCGACGGAAAAGACTGCGTCTTCACCTGCCGCGACGCGGACGGCATTTGCCGGTGTGCCATCGAAAAGGCTTTCCGCGAGCGGCGAACCGGATTCTTCAAACCCCTGTCCTGCCATCTGTATCCACTGCGCGTCACGCATCGCAAAACATTTACGGCCGTCAACTATAACCGCTGGAAGATATGCTCCACCGCCGAGATTGAGGGCGAACGCACGCAGACGCCTCTTTACCGTTTCCTCCGCGAACCGCTGATCCGCAAGTTCGGGCAGGCATGGTACGAGCAGCTTGACCTCTGCGCGCAGGAATATCTGAAATGGAAAAAACAGAGAAAGGAACAGGGCTGACGCATCCATACTGCGCGGGCATGATTCTGCGAAAAGTCCTGATCAGTCGGTTTTATTACGGAAAAGACGCTCCAGTTCTGCAAGTTTCTCTTTCAATTCTGCATTTTCCCTATCCTTTTCTTCGAGTAATCTGGTTTGCTCTTCGACAGTTCGGTTGTGAGTATCCTGTATGTTTTTAATAATACGCAGCATTTCTATTTCGTCTTCTATTTCCCTGCGTTTTTCGGGGTCGGCGCCCATTTCGTACAGGAGATCGGTAATCAGTTCCATGTTTTCATCGTCCGGATGATAGGGATATTCCTTCCTTACATCCGAACCGTCCACGATAAAATATTTCTGCTCAAAAATGCTGAGTAGCTTGTCAAGACTGGTCGTGTAACGCACATCCGCGATTCTGCCGGCCTGAATGACATAACTGTCATGCGTAAGGTTTTCCATAAACTCCGACTTTGCATGGATGGCTGTTTTGTTTAACATGTCGGTATATGTCCGTCCTACCCTGACACAGGGACATTCTATTCCTGCGAGATTGTTTCCCAAAATATATATGGTTGTCATCGGGAGCATGGTTTCCCTGCCGTCTATTATGTCCACTCTTGAATACTGCGCTCCGAGATATCTGCAAAAACGCATGACGTCCAGCGTATCCCACGATTTCTGAATCTCTATCAGTATCTTGCGGTGACGTCCGTCCCTGTCGCGAATGGTGGCCATGAAATCCAGGCGAAAGAACGAGTAATACTGTACGCCTCCTCCTCCCTTTTCTTCTTCTTTCTCTTCGTTCCTGACTTCGTCCGAAGCCTTCGTCCTGTTGAGTTTATAAGTGAACTCCTGCGGCAGAACAGACAGGTCTTCCACCTGCTGTTCAAGTATGGTTCCGATAAAAAACTTTGCTATCCGCTGATTTTCCATCAACCGTTTAAACACCGTATCGTATATCGGATTTGCGATTATAAACGGCTTCCCCGATTTTTTACCTGTTTCTTTTGTTTCCATGTCTGTCTTTTTTTAATCTTACTGCAGACTGCAAAAATATTACTTATTTTTGATACCGCACAAAAAATCACCGTAAACAGCAGGGCTGACGCATCTAACCGACAGAAACCGCTACCGCCGTTCTCCGGATACCGCGGAAGCCGGCGCGTCTCTATACGCTACCGCCGCTCCGTAAAACAGCCAAAGGCAGGACAAGTGAAAAGTCCTG
>JAIRLL010000149.1 GCA_031259505.1 Tannerella sp. | reverse complement strand
TCAGCCCGCTGGATTGCTTCGTACCTCGCAATGACGCCGGATGCCGTTGCCTGCAACAATGGCATCTACGTCATTGCGACTGCGAGGTACGAAGCAGGAAGCAATCCAGACATGTCATTGGCAGGTACGAAGCAATCCGGGATTATGTTACATTTTATTAATTTCCCATTCCCGAATGACAGGGAGCATTTTTAGCCGGCCAGTATAGTAAATATGAATAAAAAACCATATCTTCGCAATCAAAAATGTGCAAACAATTATGAAGAAAAAAAACGTCATGCAACGTATCATATTAATTATGATTGCCTTGATTGCGATTTCCGCAGGAGTTTCATATTTCATCCTTGAGCCTGAAAAGCCGTGGCTGGCATTTTATGCAGCTTGTTGCGGCGGAGTGTTGATAATTAATCTGGTTATCATGCTCATTTTTATCCGTAAAAACTTTAAATAAGCTGTGTTCATATGTTTTACTGTAAATTGTTTGCACGCCCGTATGGGTTTTCCCACAGGAAAACATCTGTTATATTGTACGCGGAATGATTTATTTTGCGCATGCAGTATAATAATATAAAATCGATTAATATGAAGAAGAAGATGATGAAAACATTTTACGTGATGATGATTTTCCATGCAGGCGTGGCGATACACGGCGCCGCAGAGGTAAAACACACCGTACATTCGACACTGGACGAAGCTACCCTGTTTTTTCACGGCGCGGAATTGACCCATTCTGCAAAAGCCCCGCTGGCGAAGGGTGAAAACGAAATCCTGATCGACGGGTTAAGTCCCGTGATTGACAGAAACAGTCTGAAAATAAAGGTTACGGGAGGAGCCGTCGTTTCGGCTTACGAATTTTCGGTCGATTATCTGTCGGACGGAAACACCAGCCCCGTCGTACGGATGCTGACCGATTCGATTGACGCCTGCCGCAAAAAATTGCAGCAAACAGAGGTCGACGCCGGGATAAACAGGCAATTGATCGACCTGCTGCAGAAGGGGACGGCGAAAAACGTGTCAGGCTCGGAAAACGGCATGTCGTTCGACGAACTGGTGAAGACGATGGATTATTTCAAAACAAAATCCATCGAACTGGAATCCATTTCAGTCGAGCACAAGGAAAAAAAAGCAAAATACGAAGCGGAAATCAAGCGCCTGAAAGCGCAACTGGCCGACGAGACAGTCAAAAACAACAAGACCGCCGGCGTACTGAAACTCGTCCTGAACGCTCCGGTTGCCGTAAACAGTCAGTTCACGGTCAGTTATTTCACAGCCTCCGCCGGATGGACGCCCTGCTATGATATTCTGATCGAATCGAGCGACCGGCCGGTAAAAATCATTTCCAAGGCCAGGCTGCGGCAGGTGACGGGTATTGAATGGAACAGGGTGAAACTGACGCTTTCGACCGCCTCGCCCGGCAACGGCAAGACGGCGCCGCTCTTCAGCGCATGGTTCCTGGACTTCCGGCGCGACTATCGCCTGAAAAGAGACGCCGTCATGATGCAGAATGCGTTTTCGTATAAACAGCAAGCTTTGCCGCCTCTGACGTCGCAGTCCGAGCCGATTGATGCATCGATAGAATTGCTTGAAACGGACGATGCGTCGCCCAATTACCGCTACTTTGTGGATGGCGCCGAAGTGGATAAAAGAACGTACAGTTCCATTGATCCCGCGCTGATTGCGTCGCGCACATTCATGAACAGGGAACAGGCGGGCGATACCTGGGGCGAAGATGTGGATGGCGTCTGGCACGTAGCGCTCAATAACAGCATGGACGACCATGTGACCACATCGGAAAACGTGATGAACGTGACATACGCCATCGACATACCCTATTCCATACCGGGTAACGGCAAAGAGCAGAGCCTCGAACTGAAAACGCAGGAGGTTGCCGCCTCGTATAAATACTATTGCGCGCCCAAATTAGACCCCGAAACATATCTGCTGGCAGATATCGCCCATCCCGAACAGTTGAATCTGCCGACCGGGAAGGCAAACATTACGTACGAAGGCACGTATATCGGCGAAACGACGATCGACGCGAACACTACGCTGTCGACGCTCACTCTGACGCTCGGCGTCGACAGGCGCGTGTCGGTGAAGAGAGCAAAAGTTCAGGACTTCAGCAGCCGGAAGTTCATCGGCTCCGAAGTGGAACAGATCTTCACCTACAGCCTCACGGTCAGAAACGGCCGGAACAAACCCGTCCGGATGACGCTCAAAGACCAGTATCCCATCTCTACGCAGAAAGAAATCAAGGTGGAACTGCTCGGCAGAACAACCAAACCGTCATTCATCGTAGAAGACCTCGGCGTGCTGACGTGGGAAGAAGAACTGCAGGCCGGCGAAACAAAAGTATACGAAATCAGCTACAGTGTGAAGTATCCCAGGAACAGAGAACTGAATTTTTGAATTTTTATCCCGTTCGGACGGAGAGGAAATCCCGTCCGAACGGGATGGTTTCACTGATCACTCGCTTTTGACACTTTCCACGGGATTGACGCTTGCCGCGCGCCAGTTCTGGACAGTGACGGTTATCAGCGTGAGGGCGGTCACTATCATGAAAGCTGCGGCGAAGACCCACCAGTAGAGCGGCGTCTTGAAGGCAAAGTTCTCCAGCCACCGGGCGACGCCCCAGTATGCCACGGGCGCGGCCAGCACGAAACAGACACACACGATGCGGAAATACTTCCGGTTGAACAGCGCCAGTATCTCGCGCGTCGTCGATCCGAATACCTTCCGTATGCCGATTTCCTTCCTGCGATACTGCGTTTCGAACAGCACCAGCCCGAACACGCCTGTCACGGATATGATGACCGCCAGCAGTCCGAGCATGGTGATACTCCTGTTGAGCGATTCTTCCTTCCGGTAAAGCCGGTCGAATATCTGATCGTAGAACTCCACTTCGACGGGGAAGGTGGGGTCGATGGCGGCCACGCTCCGGCGGATATGGCTTACGGCGTCGAACACGTCGACCCCCGCGGCCAGACGGATGTAGGAAACGGTCAGGGGGACGCCGGAGTTGACGGTGAAGAGAATCGGGTCGGACGCCTGGCGCAGGGAGGTAAACTTGACGTCGCCCGCAATGCCGACCACGCTGCCTCCGGCCCACAGTTCAATCGCCCCGCCGGGTTCCATCTGCACCTCGTCCTGCAATGTCTTGTTGGGGATAAAGGCAAGCCTGTGTTCTGCCGTTTCGTCGGAAGGGAAGAAGTCGCGCCCTTCGAGCACGGGGATGCCCATTACCTGAAGAAAGTTGGCGGATACTTCCAGCATGTAGCAGTAAAATTCGCGGTCGATGTATTTGGGCGTGTAGAACGTGTAGCCGTCGGAGGCGCCGAGTTTCTGTTTCGAGAAGGCGACGTCTTCGATGCCCGCATATTCCTTCAGCCTGTCGATGTACACATCCCTGCTGTTGCGGTATATGCTGTTGTTTATCGACACGACGGCGATGTGTTCCTTGTCGAATCCCTGGTCAAAGCCGCGCATGTAGCGGTTTTGCAGTTGTATGAACAGGGCGGCGATAATCAGTCCGATGGATATGACGTACTGGAAGCCCGTCAGACCGGTACGCAGTATGCGTCCGGAAGGCGAGGAGGCAAAGTTGCCCTTCACGGTCATTACCGGGCGAAACGAAGTCATGTACCATGCAGGATACAGTCCGGCCACCAGCCCGGTGGCCAGCGCCACTCCACCCGTGATCAGCGTGAACGCGATGTTGTGAAGCGGACTTACATCGGCCTCGATGAAGGGGAGCAGTTTGTAGTGGCCCAGCAGTTCCACAATGACCAGCGCAAACAGCCACGAGCCGGCGGCGATCGTCAGCGCTTCTCCCAGAAGGCTTCGGCGCAGCGAGCCGGCTGTTCCGCCGAGTATTCTCCGCATGTTGAGGCTTTTCATGCGTACCGGCGCCAGTGCGATGCTGAAGTTCGTGAAATTGATCGCCGCTACAATCACTATCAGCAGCGCGATGAAGGAAAGAATGCGCAGGGCTGTCTCGCTGCCGCTCTTGAAAGACTCTTCGTAGTAGAGACTCGTGACGGGGAGCAGGCGAATGGCAGGCTTCGCTTCCACATTCCCGAGCGCGGAGAAATCGAATGTGCGATTAAATTCCTCTTCGAATTCGGCCGCCGCCTCGCGACTGTCGAGCAGGAGGTAGCAGATGAAATTCTTCGCATTCCAGTTGCCCTGCATTGTACTGCCGATGGCGGTATAAATCACGTTGTCTATCTGCGTATTGCCGGGGAAGTCACGATAGACGCCACCGACGGTAAAGTCGCGCTCTTCCCTGGTAAAGATCGCATCATTGGAATGGATGGCTTTGCCCGTAGCCGGTTCGTCGCCGAAAAAGCGGCGCGCCATGCTCTGCGGGATAATCACCTTCCCGGGATCACGCAGGCAGTCGGCGTCGCCTTCCGTAAAGGAGAAGCCGAAGATGCGCGTGATGGAAGGATAGCAGGTGACGAACGATTCGCGGAAGCCCTGTTTATGCATGCTGTCGCCTGCGATAATATACTGTCCGTCCATCCAGTAGTTCATCGGAGTCAGGATTGTCCCCTCCTCGATGTGAGACGACGACGCAATGACTGCATCCACAAATGCGCGGGCATGAATATTTGACCACTCTTGAGTATTCATATCGACGCGGTATATGCGTTCCGCCTTCGGATGGCAGCGGTCGAAGGTGCGCTCATAATGCACCTGCGACATAATCACCATAAAAGTTGCGAATGCGGTCGACAGCCCCAGCACGTTCAGAACCGTCGCAAACTTGTAGCGTCGCAACACGCTAAATAAGTTTTTCACAAACATCTTCATATCATTCTATTTTTACAACATAATCACTAACCACTAACCACTAATCACTAACCACTAACCACTAATCACTAACCACTAACCACTAACCACTAAAACAATGAGCCT
>JAIRLL010000181.1 GCA_031259505.1 Tannerella sp. | reverse complement strand
TCATCGCCTTCTTCGCTCATGTATTTCATGAACAGCCAGTCATTCAGCGGATTTAACCGCTCTACGTTCATGCTGATGTCTTCATTCATGTCTTCCGTATTTTTGCTGTAAAGTTAGCGTTTTTTATAATCATACAAAAATTATTTTCGCATGGCGACGCAAAAAAGATTTTTTTCCTACTTTTGCATTATTACTCAAAAACAAAAAAAATACAGACATTATGAAACTGATAAAAGGATTGGCGGCAGTTGCCATTTTTTGCCTGCAAATTGCTACGGCAAACATAAGCATGGCGCAAACATTGCCGGCGGATACTATTGCCGCTTATTTTGATGAAATACGGGAAGCGACACGTCCGTGGCATGCACTTTGGGACAAAGATTTGTATGGCGATTTGCTGTTTGTAAATCCGGAAAACCGCGAAATCTTTGCCAACACGCCCGATAAAAACGGCGCATTGACAAAAGTCGGTACCATTTACAAAGGCATACTGCCGAACAAAATAAACTTCGCCAATACCGCCATTGAATGGAACGGAAACAGATGGGCAATGATAGTGCTGCCTGCCATATCGGCAGATAAAACCCAAAGAATAAACCTGCTGGCGCACGAACTGTTTCACAGGATACAACCGGAACTGGGCTTTAGCGATGCAAGCATGGCAGAAGCGAACAACAGTCATTTAGACACGAAAGACGGCAGAGTGTATCTTCGCCTGGAACTGGAAGCATTGAAAAACGCCGTTTTGGCACAGACCGGCGAAAGCCGGATCGAACACCTCACCCATGCGTTGCTGTTCAGAAAATACAGGAACCAGCTTTTCCCCGGAACGGCGCCGGCAGAAAACAGTCTGGAACTCAACGAAGGACTGGCGGAATATACCGGACAAACCGTAAGCGGGCTTAACCGGCGCGAAAAGGCGGGCAAACATTTTACGGGAAACATATCCCTTTTTGTGCAAATGCCGACGTTTGTACGCTCCTTTGCCTATCAAACGATACCGGTTTACGGTTATCTGCTCGCGGATACGAAAAAGGACTGGAATAAAGAAATCACCGTCCATACGAACCTCGCGGAATATTTCATACAGTCCTTTCACATAAAACTTCCCGAAGACCTGAAGACGGCTGCCCGTGCGATCGAAAGCAAATACGGTGCGGACGAAATATGGGCGGAAGAAACGGCGCGGGAGGAAAGAAACAGCCGGTTGCTTGCCGAATACCGTGCAAAATTTGTAACACATCCGCATGTCGATATTTTACTGGAACAGATGAATTTTTCTTTCGACCCACGGAATGTCACGATACTGGACAGCATCGGAACGGTTTACCCGGTCACGCGAATAGCGGATAAATGGGGCGTTTTGACCGCAGAAAAGGGCGCGCTGATATCTCCCGACTGGAAAAAGGTGACACTGAGCGCACCCACCGAAATAACCGGACAGCGCATCACCGGCGACGGCTGGACACTGGAGTTGGAACAGGGATATGTGCTTTTGAAAGAACATCAAAATCATGTGCTGAAAAGGAGGTAGCATGTGCAGCGCCCTCCTCCTGTTTGCTGTGCGGGTTGAATCTGCGGTTTAAAATTTCCCGCCGTTTTGCCGTCGCACGGACGGCGGCTATTTTTCCCTGATGAAGATATTGATCGGCGTACCGCAGAAATCCCAGTTTTCACGTATTTTGTTTTCGAGGAAACGTTTATACGGCTCCTTGATCCACTGCGGGAGGTTGCAGAAGAATGCGAACGAGGGCACGCTTCCTGCAGGCAGTTGCGTGATATACTTGATTTTTATGTATTTCCCTTTCCATGCAGGCGGTGGCGTCTGTGTTATCAGCGGCAGCATGATTTCGTTGAGCTGAGCGGTCGGGATGCGCTTGCGGCGGTTGTGGAAGACATCTTTCGCACACTCGAGCGCTTTCAGGATACGCTGCTTCGTCAAGGCGGAAATGAAAAGGATGGGGAAATCTGTAAACGGTGCGAACCGTTCGCGAATGGCGCGGGTATAACTGTTGACGGATTGCTGGCTCTTGTCTTCCACCAAATCCCATTTGTTGACGCACACTACCAGTCCTTTCCTGTTCTTCTGGATGATGGATAAGATGTTCAGATCCTGTGCCTCAATGCCTCGCGTAGCGTCGACCATCAGCAGGCACACGTCGGCGCTTTCGATGGCACGGATGGAACGAATCACGGAATAATACTCCAGGTCTTCGTTCACTTTGTTTTTTTTACGGATGCCGGCCGTGTCTATGAGATAGAAGTTCATTCCGAACTTGTTGTATTTCGTATGAATCGCATCGCGCGTCGTGCCGGCGATGTCTGTCACGATGTGACGTTCTTCGCCGGTGAAGGCGTTGAGCAGCGACGATTTTCCCGCATTCGGCCGTCCTACTACGGCGATGCGCGGCAATTCGTCGTCCGCATCTTCGGTTTTCGTCTTCGGCAGCAGAGAGACGACTTTGTCTAAAAGATCGCCTGTATACGAGCCATTCACTGCCGAGACGCAATACGGATCGCCCAGCCCGAGGCCGTAAAATTCGGCGGAGGAGGCGTGCCATTCATACGTGTCGGCCTTGTTGGCTACCACGAGTACGGGCTTGCTTGTCCGGCGCAGGATGTTTGCCACACTGTCGTCCAGATCGGTCAATCCTGTCAGCACATCGACGACGAACAGGATGACGTCCGCTTCTTCGATGGCTATTTGTACCTGCCTGTTGATTTCTTCTTCAAAGACGTCTTCCGAGCGGACAACCCAGCCGCCCGTGTCGATCAGGGAAAATTCCCGCCCGCACCATTCGACTTTGCCGTAATGGCGGTCGCGCGTGGTACCCGCTTCTTCATTTACAATGGCCTGGCGCGTCTGCGTCAGCCGGTTGAACAGAGTCGACTTGCCAACGTTAGGCCTTCCGGCAATAGCTACTACATTTCCCATAATGTTATAATTCAAAATTTAAAACTCAAAACTCAAAACTCAAGATTCGCACGTCGCAGGATTCAGTCGAGTTGATAACCGAAGGCTTTCAGTATGCTGTCGCGGTTTCTCCAGTCTTTTTCAACCTTCACGAACATTTCGAGGAAGATTTTCCTGCCGAAAAAGAGTTCCATGTCTTTCCGCGCCATCGTACCGACTTTTTTCAACGCCTGTCCCCGATGCCCGATGATGATGCCTTTTTGCGTTTCGCGCTCGACGATAATCACCGTTTTGATATGTATTTTGTCGGGCAATTCGTCGAACTGTTCGACCACGACTTCCGTGGCGTAAGGGACTTCGCGCTGATAGTACAGCAATATCTTCTCGCGGATGATTTCCGTCACGAAAAAACGTGCGGGACGGTCGGTCAGCGCGTCTTTCTCAAAATAAGGCGGCGAATCGGGCAACAATTCGACTATGCGCTGCCTGACGCGCTCGATGTTGAACTTCATCAGCGCCGAAACCGGTATGATTTCCGCCTCGGGCAATCTTCCGCGCCACTGTTCGGCCAGCGCTTCCAGTGCGGTCTGTTCGATCAGATCGATTTTATTGATGATCAGCAGCACAGGACACTTCGCCTGCTGCACTTTTCGTACGAACGTTTCGTGTTTGTCCGTTTTTTCGACCGTATCCGTCACGTATAGCAGCACGTCTGCGTCGTTCAGCGCCGATTCGGAACAGTGCAGCATTGATTGCTGCAGTTTGTAGCCGGGTCGCAGCACACCGGGCGTATCGGAATAGACGATTTGCATGTCGTCCGTATTGACGATGCCCAGAATGCGGTGGCGCGTGGTCTGCGCTTTGGAGGTGATGATGGAAATACGCTCCCCGACGAGGTGATTCATCAGGGTCGACTTGCCCACGTTGGGATTTCCCGTGATATTGACAAATCCGGACTTATGCGTTCGCTCCTGCTCCGTCATAGCCCCATTTGACGTAGTTCGCTCCCCACGTAAATCCTGCGCCGAAAGCAGCGAGAATGAGATTGTCGCCCTTTTTGAGTTGTTTTTCCCATTTCCACAGGCAAAGCGGAATCGTAGCCGAACTGGTATTCCCGTAGCGGTGGATATTAATCATCACCTTGCTGGCGTCGACACCCAGACGCCGTGCGGCGGCATCAATGATGCGCAGGTTGGCCTGATGCGGGACAATCCAGTCGATGTCGTTTTTTGTCAGCCCGTTGCGTTCGACGATCTCGGATGCCACGTCTGCCATGTCCGACACGGCGTGTTTGAAAACAGCCTTGCCTTCCTGATAGACGGTATGTTCGCAGTTATCGACCGTTTCATGCGACGCGACCCTTGCCGAGCCGCCGGCTTTCATGTGCAGGTAGGGAAATCCTTCGCCGTTTGTCCGGAGAATCGTATCGAGCACGCCGTACGGTTCGGCTGTCGGCTCTAACAGTACGGCTCCGCATCCGTCACCGAACAGCGGGCAGGTCGAGCGATCGTTATAGTTCGTGATCGCCGTCATCTTGTCGCCTGCCACAAAGATAATCCGTTTGCAGTGTCCCAGACGAATATAGTTGGCCGCAGTTTCCAGTCCGAATACAAATCCGGCACAGGCGCCCTGAACATCAAATGCAAATGCATTTCTGCATCCCGTCTGGAAAGCGATAATGGAGGACGTGGGCGGAAACGGATAGTCGCCCGTCGAGGTGGCGCATATCAGGCCATCTACCGATTCGGGAGTGATTCCGGTCTTGCGAATCAACTCGTTGACGGCCCGGATTGCCATGTACGACATTCCGAGGTCTCTGTCCAGTACCCGGCGTTCCCTGATACCTACGCGCGACATTATCCATTCGTCGGTCGTATCCACCAGTTTGCATATATCTTCATTAGTTAATACATTGTCGGGGACATACGCACCGATCCCTGTAATGACTGCATTTAATTTGTTCATATCCGGATAGTATAAATTAAAGATAGTCTTTCCTGTGTGAAATCAGGACTATCCTGTTCGTTCATAAAGATATCTTCAGCAAGCCGGTTTCAGACGGCCGCATCTTTTTCGATTGCCAGTTTGCCTCTGTAATATCCACATTCGCCACACACGGTGTGATACACATGCCATGCGCCGCAGTTAGGGCATATTGCCATTGTCGGTAAAACCGCTTTGTCATGCGTTCTGCGTTTTGCAGTTCTCGTTTTTCCTTGTCTTCTTTTAGGATGTGCCATTTTGTTTATTGTTTTTATTAATTAATCTTTTCTTTTATATCTTTCAGTTTGTCCCATCGCGGGTCGGTAGCTTCCGGCTCCTGTCCTCCGTCGTCGGATGCTTCCGCGCTTTCTTCTGCTTCATATCCGTCGCGGGAAGCGCCGTCTTCATTATCATCCCGGCTTTTGGCTGAATGTTTCTTCAATTTGACAGACATGGCTTTGTTGCATTTGCCCGGCGGATGGATATGCCGCATCGGGATGGCCAGCGCCACAAATTCATACAGAAACCATGCCAGATTCAGCGAACTTTCTTCTTCGGAAATGATCAGCGTCTCGTCGTTCTCTTCGGCATATTCCCTGCCCAGTTTCACAATCAGACGGTTGTCCGACTTGACGGCGACTTCCATTTCGTCCAGACAGCGGTCGCACGACACGGTCGCCACGCCCTCAATCCGGAATCGCAGTACGAAACAGGACGGCTTGCACTCGACGGTCAGCAAAACGGTTACTTTCCCTTTTTGCAACTCGTCGCCTTCAATAAGTCTGAAAAAAAGATTGTCCAGCGGATATTCATGCTTTCGCACTTCCCCCGGAGTCATGTTCTTAAAATCAATCTGATATGCATCAAATTTTCCCACGTTCCTGTTCTATTCAAAAAAAAGCGTGGCAAAGGTACATCTTTTTTTCTTCATAAGAAAGAATATTTCCGCATATTTTAACAACAGGCTTTTTTACAGATATTTACAGAGGGTATATGTTTCCGTGTCGACGGAGATATGCTGCGCACGGAACATCTGTACGGTAACCCGAAATCCGCAAACAAAATGATCTCTCTGTGTTTTCTCCGTGGTTCTCTGTCTAATAAGTTACACGGAGAAGACACATAGTGTACAGGCTGAACATTTTTTACGGACAAAAATTTGCATATGCCATTGCCTGATCTTACTTTTGGGAAAAATTTTGTGCTAACGATGAAACAGATAAAGACAGGAATCGCTTCTTACGGATTGTCGGGGCAGGTTTTTCATGCGCCGTTTATCAGCCTTCACCCGCAGTTCGACCTTGCGGCCATTGCCGAACGCAGCAAAGACCTTGCGCGCGTCCGTTATCCGCACGCCCGTATTGTGCGCAGTTTCGACGACTTGCTTGCGATGGACGATCTGGAACTGATCGTCGTCAATACGCCCGACGATACGCATTACGAATATGCGCGTCGCGCGCTGGAAGCAGGCAGGCATGTCGTGGTGGAAAAGCCGTTTACGAACACGACGGCCGAAGGCGAAGCGCTGATTGCCCTGGCGGAAAAGCAGGGGACAATGCTGTGCGTGTATCAGAACAGGCGCTGGGACGCCGATTTCCTTACGGTAAAAGAGGTGCTGGCGAGCGGAAAAATCGGACGCCCTGTCGAGTACGAATCCGTCTTCTCGCGATATCGCAGCCACATACAGCCCAACACATGGAAAGAACGGACGGGCGGCATGACCTTCAACCTCGGCTCTCACCTGATAGACCAAAGTCTCGCTCTTTTCGGCATACCCGAATACGTGTATGCCGACATTGCCGTTATGCGCGACGGGGGGATGGTGGACGATTATTTCATCATTCACCTGCTTGGCCCGTCGAAGATGCCCGATGTGCATATCACGCTGAAGGCAGGCTACCTGATGTGCGAGCCTGAACCGCGTTTTGTGCTTCACGGAACGGATGGCTCCTACGTCAAATACGGCGTCGACATGCAGGAAGCGCTTTTGAGACAGGGCGTCTTGCCCGATACGCCCGACTGGGGCATGGAATCCGAAAACGAATGGGGATGGCTGCATACCGGAAAAGGCGGAAAAGCGAAATATCCGAGCCGGAGAGGGCACTACATCGAATTTTATGAAGCCGTTTATCAGCGTCTGCGGCATGGCATACCCATCGAAACGGACGCCCGCGAAGTATTGCCCGTGATCCGCATCATCGAAGCCGCCAAAGAAAGCAGCCGCAACAGAACAGTTGTCCGGCTGTACGGGGACCATGTACCGGTGAAATAGGGTATCTTTCGTGCGGATGCATGAGAAATTTAACCACAGAGACACACGGCTATTTCTTTTTTTGAGACGCTATGAAAAAAGGAATTGCCCTATTCATGGATTTCCTGGAGAACGGATTTGTCATATCACCCCGTGTTCTGTGAAGAGGTTTATTACTTC
>JAIRLL010000178.1 GCA_031259505.1 Tannerella sp. | reverse complement strand
AACGCTACATACAGACCGGCATCACGCTCTCCAACGTGTCGAGCCATATCGGGACAAACAACAAATACCTTTCTCTCTACATCAATCAACACCTGAACAGGTCGTTCCGCACGTGGATCAACGAACTGCGGATTGACGAAGCCAAACGCCTGCTGAACGAATACCCGGACATGCCGGTAAAGGAAATTTCCAGCCGTGTCGGATTCGCCAAAAACAATCATTTCTGGGACGTGTTCCTGAAAAGCGCCGGACAAACGCCGCACGCATGGAGGAAAGACAGCACGAAACCGGAATGAAATTTTGCGGTTCTGACAGACCTGCGAATGATGTGCTTGTGTCAAAAATAGATTTCTAACCGCAAAGGCGCAAAGGGCGCAAAGTTTTAAGTGTCTTTCCGCTTTTGGCTTCGGCACGAAACGGGTATTATCAATGATGATATGTTTCGTTATTTGCTTACTGTCAGTTCACTGGATTGCTTCGTTCCTCGCAATGACGCGGCGGAGAACTGCAATGACGTGGCGGAACGGTCTGTCGTGACGGAGATGCCGTTGTTGTCGGCAATGGCGTCCGCCGTCATTGCGAGAAGCGTAGCGACGTGGCAATCCGGGTACACGCACTGTCCCGGATTTGTCAGGCCGCTGGATTGCTTCGTTCCTCGCAATGACGGGGATGCCGTTGCTGTCGGCAATGGCATCCGGCGTCTTTACGAGGCCGGAAGCAATCCAGTAGAATAATATCGCAAAATCATGCCGCGCGCAGCAGTATATTTATTTATTGACAGCCAAACCTGTTCCGGTTTCGGGAATAATCATCTGTACGCTTAAGTCGAGTTTGTCCGACTTGCTCCAGACTACCGTGCCGTCTTCCCCGATTTCCGAGACATAATTGAAACGAAGACTGACCGCGTCTTTTCCCAACCCCTTTTCGCGCTGTGCGGCGCTTTCAATGAATGGATTCATGTCGTAGGCGCATAATTCGTACCGGTCTTCCGGGGTTTTCGTGCTTGATACTCTCACGACGGCGCGCAGATATACATCGTAGATGTTTCCTCCTTCTTCGCTTTTGTACGGATTCTGCCAGTCATACGAAAGTCTCCAGTCCGTTTTCAGGTCTTCGGCTCCTTCAAACTGATGGGCTAAAAACAAAATGCCCCTGACATATCCGCCTGTCTGGAAAACCGGATTGACGAGCGGAATCTCGTCGGACAGGGCTGTCTCCGACGTATCGGCTGTGGACAAAATGAAGTAACGGTCTATTTCCGTCTTGTCCAGAACCGTTACCGTATAATAACCGTTTGAGGCAAGCATCTCGGCCGAATTTTCAGGAAGTTCGAAATCCAGTTCATAGTAGACCTGACAGCATTTGCCATCTTCCATGTTGCTGAACGCGGGAGAGTAAAACGATTCGTATGCCGAAATGTCCAGCACATTTTTTAACGTTTTCAAGTCGAGGCGCACTACGCCTGTCACCTGATTCCTCATCGAGTTTCCTCCGCCTTCCAGACAGGATGACAGCGTGATCGCCATTGCTGCCGCAACTGATGCGGCACAAATCATTTTCCATTTATTAAATACATTCTTTTTCATTGTTCTATAAATTTGATACATAATTGTCTTTTAGAAACCAAAGCGAATTCCCGCCTGCAAAGATAACTGAAAAGGTTTATCCGAACGGACAGTTTCGATGGAACTGCCATTTTTAAAGTAATAATCGGCTCCGCCTTCGAGATATGCGTTCACGAAACGGAACAGCGGATAGTTGATGCCGATACGCCCGTTCGTGGAGAATTGGATTTCTTTCATGCGGATGGATTCCGTATTCGTGCCGACGAACAGCCCCGAATTGTCGTAATATTGCGTCTTGATGCGTCCGCTGACGTTCCATTCGGCCGTTCCGCCGAGCGACGAGTAAAGGCGAAAGCGGCGCCATTCGGTGATTTTATAGTTGATTCCAAGCGGAATACCGACAAAGTGCAGTTGCTGTTTTGCCTTCCCGCTGTTTACCGCCAGCACATCCCATCTGGATACGAGCATCGACCAGGTAAGGCCACTCTGCAACGTCCAGCGGTCGTCCAGCGCATATCCGAATCCGACGCCGAACGACAGCGGCCGTTGATGCGACACATTTTGCTTTATTTCGGCGAAGTCCCTCATTTCGCTCAGTGTCAATACTTTTTTAAAATTCGCATCGAGGCTGCTCATGCCGGCGCTTTCGATTGAGTATACGAGGCTTCCCGTGCCGGCGCTTCCGATCGAGTAGCTTCCTCCTCCTACTCCAAAGCCCCAGCGCCGGCGCGGCCTGGACGGTGTCGCATCGGACAGCAGTGGCCTGTCATTGACGCTGATAAGCGTTTCCGGCGTCTGTGTCGCACGATTGGCGTCGTCATGCCTGATGTCAGGCTCTTCTTTGCGGCGCTCGGCGACAGGCCATTCTTTGCGCGCTTCTTTCGGCTGTATTTCGTCCGCTCTGTCTTCGCCCGATACGGCTGTTTCCATGACGGCGGCTGCCCGACGGCCGGTCGCAGCCGGATGCTTTTCCGCACTTTCCGTTGCGACGGGACGAGATGAAGTCGCTGCATCGGGGACAGTCCGGCTGACGGCGTTTGTCGTTTCGCTTTTCAGTTCATCTCGCTTTTCTACAGATGTTTCAGTAACGGACAAGCCGGACCGAGCCTGTCGCAGGAAGAAATAATATCCGCCTGCCGTCAGCACAAACAGGGCTGCGATTGCGGCGGCATAACGCCGGAATGCCGCCAGCGCCGATTTTTTTCTTCGGGACAACCGTGCTGCAATGGCCTCCCAGTCGTCCGGCTCGGGTTCCATTTCGAAGCGTTCCAGCTTCGCGAGGATCATGTCGTCCCATTTATCTCTTTTTTCCATACTGTTTTAATACTCTTTTTTCTACCCTTAACAGTCCGGATAATATCCGGCATTTTTTATTTGTTCCTGCAACCATTTGCGTGCTCTTACGTATTGCGATCGCGACGTGCTTTCCGTAATATTCAGCGCCCTGGCAATTTCCTTATGCGAATAGCCTTCTACGGTATACATGTTAAAAACCGTCCTGAAACCGGCGGGAAGTTTCCCTATTATGGACATCAATTCCTTGACCGACATTTTCGAGATGGCAGATTCGCTGCTGTCCTGTATGGCGTCTGCCACGGCGATATCTTCATGCCTGTGCATCACGTCATTTCTGCGCAGGTATCCCAGCGCTTCGTTCACGAAAATCATTCGCATCCACGCTTCCAGAGAACCTGTCCCTTCGAAGGAATGCAACGAAGTAAAGACCTTGACAAAACCGTCCTGAAGCAAATCGCGCGCGACTTCCCTGTCATTGACGTATCGCATACATATTCCCAGCATTTTCCGGGAGTAAGTATCGTATAACGCTCGTTGAGCCTTTCTCTCACCATTCAAACAACCAGCTATCAGTTGTGTTTCATTCATCGTCCTGTTTTCATATGCCGCGTTTGCATTCGCCATATATTCCACTGATGCGGATTGTGTACGGAACGCTGCATTCGCCGCATTTTTTTTACAATGTGTTGCAAAAATAGTATCATTTATCGTTCCCCGCTTCTTTTTTTGTCTGTTTTTATTATCTCGTGGCGAGTCGGTGAAAAAACATGAAAGGTGGTGCGCCGGAATGGGCAAAACCGGATATCCGGACGGAAATTCCGGTTTCACGGATTTTCCGCAGCCTCCGTGTTCTCCATGGCTTCGCGCTGGAAATCCGGTATGCCGATCGCCGCGATCTCTTCTTCCTCGCTGTCCATCAGTTCGCTGAGCACATCGACATGATCGGCCGGCTGTTCTTCGAGTTTTTGGAAGAAGTTTTTCACGAAAAGCGTCTTTTTCTTGTTGAAGGGGTCGTTTTTGGAACGGAAACTGTTGTAAGTGGTACGGATATATTCGAGATGCAATTCGTCGTACAGTACCTGCCTGAGTATGGGAATCTGAGCGATGTCGACTTCGTAAAAGAAACTTAGTTTGTCCATTCCCAGATACTTCATGTCTTCGGACGAGAGGTGCAGTCGCTCGTAGAGTACGCGTCCTTCGGGCACATTGCGGCTGAGCAGCGGCAGGAGGGTGAGCACGAGCAGGTTGTCACCGTCGATCGTAAAGGCGAAATAGGCGATCGTCTTCTCGCCAGCTTCGGAGGGCATGATGCAGGCAATCAACTGCATTCCGTTGGGAGCGCGCACTACGCGCTGCACTATCATGAGCGAGAGGACGAAAAATTCGTTTCGCAGGATAGGGTAGAGCGTGTCGATGCGCTCCTTAAAACGGTGGATAGCGTGCGACTGGATGTAGATATTAAGCATTCTGTCATGCTCTACGCCGGGAAATATCTTTTTTATTGAGATGGTGGCGCCCATGTAGGGCGTGTCCATGAACTGCCCGGTGGCAATGCGGAAGGCGGTGCGTTCCTTATTGTGGTACTTGAAACGGAGCGACTGGCTTTCGTGCGTCGTGATGCGCA
>JAIRLL010000396.1 GCA_031259505.1 Tannerella sp. | reverse complement strand
AATCATTGTTATTGTTTTTTCAATAAATAAACATTGCCCTTTTTTGGGTTGGGGCGGGTTTCATTTTGGGGCGGTTTTCAAACCCGCCCCTACCTTTGGTACAGGAAGAAAAGAAAAAGCCTGTAAAAACATTTACAGGCTTAAAACTTTTCAGGTGTTGCCTTACGGCTGATCTTTAGCGGAAAGCGAGGGATTCGAACCCCCGGTACGGTTACCCATACACCGCATTTCGAGTGCGGCCCGTTCGACCACTCCGGCAGCTTTCCTTAAGGTCTTTGGGTGTGCAAAAGTATATAATTTTTGCAGTTCAAACTAATTTCCATGAAATTTTTAGATAATATACGATTTTACAGCAACATATAAATCCTGTTTTTAGATTTCGGACTTCCCTGTAGTACGTTGTCGAGCTTTACTGCGGCAATTCTGTAGAAATTTCCACCTGTTTACATATTCGCCTTCTGCGCCTTTTTTCACCACAAAGGCGCAAAAGGAGCAAAGGTTTTCTGGGCGACATGTTTACATATTCGCCTTCCGCGCCTTTGTGGTTAAAATAATGCGCCTTGTTTACATATTCGCCTTCTGCGCCTTTGTGGTTAAAATAATGCGCCTTTGTTGTTAAAATAATGCTTATTCTTCTTCCGTTATAAACGATAAACGATGAACGAGGCAGACTCCGTTCATCGTTCATAGTTCAGAAGACGTCGAATTGTTTTAAATCTCGGTTTTTTATTATAAGCTGTACGGCGTCCGCACAGACAGGAGAGATTGTCTTGGCACAAATAGCGCCATATACATTTCCGTGATACACTGTTTTCCATTGTCCGTTTGTTTCTCGCACCATCAATTCAAACGGACTTCCGTCACCGCGTCGATAGCCGGGATTAGCGACAGTAAATTCAAAACGGGAGATGAGTCGTGTCTCCTTCAAGTCCACCGTAACCCTCAAATAATCGTTGTCGGTTGAATGGATTTCGCGTTCTTTGCCTGCTGTATACGAACCTTCGGAAGGCATGGCGTATGCAATATCCTCCACCGATTCGTAAAATTCGAGTTTCACAATCGTATTTATGGAGTCGGGCGTACCGGTCAACAACCATCCTGTTTCGACCTGTTTTACCTGAATATTTCCGGTGACAGACTGCGAGGAAAGCAATTTGCGGGGTATAGCGGGAAGTTTCACGCCACCTTCCGGCCAGTCGAGAGTGTGTACATAAACAGTATTTCCATTGAATACACTGTTTTTCCATGGACCGGCTTTACATCCATCCAGAGTATATCCGTATTTGTTTATCCACGAAGCCGTCGTTTTTCCCGCAACAGGCATGGCGTCCAGCATAGGAGGCAGTCCGAACAGATAATTACGGTCAGTCAAAGCCACCTCCACAAGTGTACGTATACGCTGTTGCAGCGAACTCATATCCACGATGTCGGTGCGTCGCGATTCCGGCGTCACTTTTAACGACTGTATTTTTCCGTCGCGGTATTCGCATTCCACCGTAGTATTGAACGCTGCCTGCAGTTTAAACGACACGTCCCAGTTTTCGGGCAGCGCCGGCAAGAGGAATATTTTTTTACCGTCGCTTTGTAACAGCATACTTTGCAGGGCGTTCATCGAAGTAGCTCCATGGTCGTTATCGGGAGTATAGTCCATTTTACGTTCCCAGAAGACGGGGAATCGCGGACGTGGACGCTGAGGAAACGGGGCGTCGGGGTCAACATTATCAGACCAGTGAATAAACTGGTCGTTGAAGTTGATACTCGCAAGCCGGGCAGCCTCCTGTGCAAGTCCCAGATATGCCGCCTGTGTAGCCGTAAGTTGCCAACCACCCGTTTCTACGCTTTCGCTGTCTACCGTCCCGTCGAGACTTGTTGTACGGAGATGAAACGATTGTCGGGCAGTGGACAACAGTCGAGGATTTCCGAGCCAGACCTGACGGAAAGGATATACCGTGTATAATTCCGGACTTTCGCAGATAACGCGTCCCGGATCATACACATCGCCTACCGCCAGCAAATCCAGTCCATAGATTTTGCGAAGTGGCGTTTCCGGCATGGCGTCGAGCAAATCGCTCCATTCCTTACGCTGTTGCTCGCTGATGTCGAACGAGAGCAACTTTGTTAACAGATATTTCAGACCGCCTGTTTCGGTACAGGGATTGGTGACACCCTGATACGTCTCGGCGCATCCCACGTTTTCCATAAGCATTTTTCCGTTTGCATCCCGTTTTGGGAAATGGACGTTGTAGTATTTGACAAACTCTTCGGCACAGGGCAAAAGTACCTGTTCAAGAAAATCCCGTTCGCCCGTATGTTCATAGTATTCGCACATGATAGCAGGCAGTTCGAGAGAAGCCAGCAGATGATAACGCAAATGTGGCGGTACGTCGTCCATAGAATAGACGCCTACGTTATACCACCAGCTCGCTTCCATGATGAAAGCGCCTTCGTGTCCGAAATATTTCATACAACGATCTTTGCATATCTCCAGACCGTCGCGGACAAACTGCATTCCCGGACGAAGAGCGTCGTAATCGCCCCGTGCGGGCATCGACAGATACGGATGACGCGTATTCTGCCACATGAACGACAAATGCGCCCAGTCGCGTTCGTCGGGCGAGGCGGGATGCTCGACCGGAGTATAAAATCCGGGTACTCCGGCGGGAGTGTCCATCGTGAATATCGATCCGTTGAATGGCGGGGGGACAGAGCTGCGTCCGGCAGCAGCTTCGCAAAAACGTTCAAGAGCATATCGTTCGCTGAGTTGCCGGGCATTCTTTTTTGCCTCGATTTCCTTATGTCCTTCGTACGCCTTTGAACCTTGTGCGAACTGTGTATAACGGCATTGATCGAGATTAAACATTCCCTTGCCGCACGAAGAAACGTGGATATAACTGCGATTCCAGAAAGATTTCCAGTACTCGCAATGCGATTTCCAGTCGGAGACAAACGGAGCGGACACTTCCGACAACCATGCCTCCGGATTTTCGGGCTGTGTGGAAATAACTTTGATTGAGCAATCGAAAACCGTAGTCGATCCTTTGGATTTCAGGACGGTCGGCGACGTTTTTACGAAACCGTCTGCTTGAAGAAGACATCCTGAGGTTCGATACAAAATCGGGTCTTTAGTTCGAGCCACAAGTTCGGGAGTATTCTGTATCCGTAAATTATGCGCCCATTGCGAAGACTGGTTACGGTAACACCATGCCAGCCTGTCGTCCGGATGATTGAATACTATACCCGCCGTTCCTTCTTCGGGCAACGGTTCGCCGGCGTCCGACAGGGGACGTAAAGGTTCCACACAGAAAGTTATCGAGCGCGGTATTTTGCTCTTGCCTTCCACTCTGATGACAGGATGATTGGCGTCGACCCATATTTTGAACACAGCATCGTCCGATTCTATCGACACCGAAGCATCGTTCAGATTCAATGTCTGTTTAAAACGGTCGGTTGTAATGACCGGGTCGGATGTAATACGGATACGTCCCAGTTTGGGAAGTCGATGTTCGGAATCGTAGGCATCCACTTTACTGATGTAGAAAAGCAGATCGCCATTCTTTTCATTCCACACATTCAGACCGATGTCGCCGTTACCTAATGGCATCGAACCGAAAGAATCATCACTCGGACTGTCCCACACGACATTGTAGTGCGAGATGTCGTGTTTTTTGTCAGCCTTTTTATCCACAAATCCTGACAAGGCTATAATTAGAGTAAAAGTCAGGCAAAAGCGTATTATTCGTTTCATAATATATTTTTATATGTTTTTTTATATTTTAAACTGTAACAGTTGAATTTTGTTCGGCAAATGTGGCTTTTTAAACTATAAACTATGAACTATGAACGATGAACAGGGCTTGCGCCAGCCGTTCATAGTTCATCGTTCATAGTTCATAGTTAAAAAACGTTCGTATTTTTGGTTACGCAGCCAAGGTTCGAATCCCGCCTCCCGTATAGCGTTCTGTATACCTGTAGCGTCGAATCGGTTGTCAGCGCCTGCCGATGATACGACATTTTCTTCAATCATAATAGATCCGAAATCGTTAGCGCCTGCGTGCAGACATATCTGCGCCGTATCCTTGCCGACAGTCAGCCACGAAGCCTGAATATTGTCGATATTAGTCAAAGCAATCCGGCTTATGGCTATCATCCGGACGTACTCGGATGAGGAAACAGGTTTGATAACATACTCTTCAGCCATCCGTGTACCGAGCGACTGCACGGGCCAGCAGATAAAAGCAAGAAATCCGTAAGTTCCTGCCGGTCGTTTATCGTGTAAATCTCTCAGCATAATGAGATGTTCGATTCGTTCGGCGACAGTTTCGATATGACCGAACATCATAGTCGCCGAAGTCGGCAGATTCAACGCATGAGCCTCCCGCATAACCTCCAGCCATGCTCTGACATCGGGTTTACACGGCGATAACTGTTTCCTCACACGGTCGCTTAATATTTCAGCGCCGGCTCCCGGCAGACTGTCCAGTCCCGATTCTATCAGTTTTTCCAGAACATATCGGTAGCTTTTTTTCTCCAACCGTGCAATATGAGCAATTTCCGGAGGACCTAAAGCATGCAGTTTCAATTCCGGATACGCGGATTTCAATTCTCTAAACAGTGAACTGTAAAACGACAGACCGTATTTCGGATGTAATCCTCCCTGCAATAACAGTTGATTTCCTCCTGTACGAAACAGTTCTTCGATTTTTTCCGAATAATCGTCAATGGACACAGTATAACATTTATCCGCTTCATTGAGACGGCACGAAAAATTGCAAAAACTGCATCCGGCAATACATACATTGGTTATATTCACATTTCTGTCGATCTGCCAGCTGACTTTATCGCCCTGATGCTTTTGTCGCCTGATGCTGTCGGCAATATACATCAGATGTGGCAACGGCATTTTTTCATATATCAGGATAAGTTCGTCTCGACTAAGATATTCCTGTTTTAAAGCTTTTTCTGATAATTTCTCTAAATCTCTCATTCTCGTTTTTTTTCTTTTTTTTCTTTTTTTTGAGGACGCAAATATACCTTTTTTAACGATGAAGTATGAAGTATGAAGTATGAGATATGAAGT
>JAIRLL010000319.1 GCA_031259505.1 Tannerella sp. | reverse complement strand
CGACAGTCTGAGCGAAGAAGAAAAGCGCGACTACGACCATCACAGGGAACAGTTGCGCTACGAAAGAAGCATCATCTCCACATCGCTCGAAGAAGGACGCGAAGAAGGGCGCGAAGAAGAACGCGCCAGACTGAAGGATGAACTTGGAGAAAAAGAAAAAGCGCTCGAAGAAAAAGACAGAGCCATCGAAGAAAAAGAAAAGGAGATAGCCGAACTGAAACGGCTTTTAAACAGCAGTAACAAGTAAAACAAATAAAAACAGGATAAATAGATGAAAACAAAAGCAGTCAGATTATACGGCAGGAACGACCTCCGTCTGGAAACATTTGAATTGCCGGCCATCAGGGAAAACGAAATACTGGCCAAAGTAGTATGCGACAGCATCTGCATGTCGTCGTACAAGGCTACGCACGAAGCCGACACACACAAGCGCGTACCGCGCGACATCGCCCGCAACCCGGTCATCATCGGGCACGAATTTGCCGGCGAACTGATAGAAGTCGGTAGCAGGTGGAAAGACACATTCAAAGCCGGAGACAAATTCTCCATCCAGCCCGCGCTCAACGACCCCAACGGCCCGGTCGGCATCCTGAGCGCTCCCGGATATTCCTATCCCTGCATCGGCGGCGACGCCACTCATGTGGTGATCCCCAACGAAGTGATGGAAAACGGCTGTCTGCTGCCCTACACCGGCGACGGATTTTATCCCGCCTCGCTTTCCGAGCCGCTCTCGTGCGTCATCGGCGCCATGCATGCCAATTACCACACGACCCCCGGCTCATACACGCACCGGATGGAAATCAGAGACGGCGGCAACATGGCCATCCTCGCCGGCGTCGGCCCGATGGGACTGGCAGCCGTCAACTACGCCATCCACCGAACCGACCGCAAGCCGCAACTGCTCGTGGTCACGGACATTGACCAGTCGCGCCTCGACCGTGCCCGGACGCTTTACACCCCGGAAGCCGCCGCCGCAAACGGCATCAGACTGCAATACGTCAATACCGGCATAACAGACAACCCGGTCGAAGAACTTAAGGCGCTCACTCAGGGCAAAGGCTACGACGACGTCTTTGTTTTCGCACCCGTCGCCGCCATCGTCGAGCAGGCCGATGCCCTTCTTGCGTTCGACGGATGCCTCAACTTCTTTGCCGGTCCTTCCAGAGCCGATTTCAAGGCGCCGTTCAATTTCTACAACGTACATTACGCTTACACGCATGTGGTCGGCACAAGCGGCGGAAATACCGCCGACATGAAGGAAGCGCTGGCTATGATGAGCCGGGGACTCGACCCCGCAGGCCTCGTAACACACGTCGGCGGCATCAACACCGTAATTGACACGACGATGAACCTGCCTTCGATTCCCGGAGGGAAAAAACTGATATATACCCATATCGACATGCCCCTCACGCCCGTCGCCGAGTTCGGCCTCAAGGGAAAAGACAATCCTCTCTATGCCGGACTGCATTCGATCTGCGAAGCGCATCACGGACTGTGGAATGTCGAAGCGGAAACGTATCTGCTTTCGTTCAGTAATTCAAAAATTCAATAACTCAAAAACTCAGAAAAAATGAAACAGTTAGACACAAAACTGATGCACCCCGCCGAACAGATCCGGGTAGTCATCAGCCGGATATACCGGAGTGGAATGACGACCACTTCGGGAGGCAACATCTCCATCAGGGATGAAAACGGTGATATCTGGATTACGCCCGGTTCGGTCGACAAGGGTTCGCTGACGACGAAAGACATCGTTTGCGTGAAAACGGACGGAACAGTCGTCGGGACACACAAGCCGTCGTCGGAATTTCCCTTCCACAAGGCAATCTACGGGATTCGTCCACATGCCACGGCCATCATCCACGCCCATCCGCCGGCGCTCGTATCGTTCAGCATCACGAAGCAGATACCGAACACCAACATCATCCCGCAGGCAAAAAACATCTGCGGCACAATCGGATTTGCTCCCTACGACGTGCCCGGAAGCGAAGACCTCGGCAAAAAAATCGCTTCCGAATTCAAGACGCACCGTGAATACAACGCCGTCATCATGGAAAATCACGGCGTAGTGCTCTGCGGCGACGACATGATGGACGCCTACCAGCGCTTCGAGACGCTCGAATTTTGCGCACGCACGCTCATCAACGCCAAGATTCTGGGCGAACCGACTTATTTGACGGACGCACAGATCGAACAGCACGAACGTTCGCTGCCGGTCGATTTCCCCGTGTTTATGAACGTATCCTATCCGTCCGACGAGCGTGCCATACGTTCCGAAATAGTAACGATTGTCCGGCGCGCCTGCGACCAGGGGCTGATGATCAGCTCCTACGGGACAGTCTCGGTACGCTGGCGGGACAACGATTTCCTGATTACGCCGCCGGGCGTGCCGCGCTGGGACATCGAGCCGCACAACATCGTGCAGGTCAAAAACGGCATGGTCGAAGTCGGAAAAATCCCCAGCCGCTCCGTCGCCCTGCACCAGGCCATTTACCAGAGCAATCCGAAAATCAATTCCATCATCCTCACGCAGCCGCCTCATCTGATGGGATTCTGCACTTCGGGTACGAAATTCAACGTGCGCACCATCCCCGAAAGCTGGATTCTGCTCAAAGACGTGTCGACCGCACGTTTCGGATCGCAGTACGAAAACACGCAGCAAATCGTGGACATGCTGCGCAGCGTGCCCGCCGTCCTGCTGGCCAACGATT
This sequence comes from Tannerella sp., assembly GCA_031259505.1. GTDB lineage: Bacteria > Bacteroidota > Bacteroidia > Bacteroidales > Tannerellaceae > Tannerella. The sequence continues at coordinate 1,484 of JAIRLL010000319.1, read as the reverse complement.
CGGTCGTCGTCACCGGCGACAGCCTCCTGCAGACCTTCGACCGCCTCGAAGTAGCCGAATTCAGCGCCAAATCGCTGATAATGGCAAATGCCATAGGCAAACTCAGTCCGATTTCCGACAAAGAAGTCGAAGACCTGCGCGTCGCATTCCACGTCGAATGATTAAAAGTCAAAAGTCGAAAGTCAATACCACTTATGACTTAAGACTTAAGACTTAAGTCTTATGAAACTCCTGCGAAGCCTGTCGGACTCTCCGGCATATCACTGCGAACTGGAACGGCAGTTTCTGGCGGCGCACCCGGCCGGCGGCGAAGACGTGCTGCTGCTCTACGTCAACCGTCCGTCGGTAATCGTCGGACGCAACCAGCAAATCGAAGCAGAGGCCGATGTCGACTACTGCCGGCGACACGGCATCGAAATCGTAAAACGCCTGTCCGGCGGCGGGGCGGTATACCACGACCGGGGCAACATAAACTACGCCTTCATCGCCGGTCGCGGCGCGACGCCGGCGCTCGACCGCGATTTTCTCGCGCCCGTACAGGCTGCGTTGCGCTCGGCCGGCGTGGAAACAACCGCCGGCGCGCGACGCGACCTGTGGGTCGGCGGCAGAAAAATCTCCGGCACGGCCTCGTTCGTGACCGCCGACAGCATCCTCTTCCACGGCACACTGCTTCACCGTACCGACCTCGACCGCCTCGCACGCGCACTGCACGGCGACCCCTCGAAGCGCGGAAAACGCATCGCCTCCGTCCCCGCACAAGTGATGAACCTCTCCGAAATAACAGACCCCGGCGAATCCACCGGCGAATTTCTCGACCGCATTTCCTGCTTCCTGGCCGGATATTACTGCATTTGTAAAGTCTCATACATATAGCGAATTACATTTTGTTGAAAAAGAATATAGCAAATAATATACAAAGTCAATTTTTCATTTTATCTTTGCAGTGATTTTTCGACGATTTACAAATAAACTCGACTTTATCAGGAAAAATCAAATTTATATTATTAATTTAATTTTATTCAAAATGAAAAAAACTTATTATTAGCTGTTCTGTCTGTTATCATGTGGTCTTCATGCCGTAATACAGACGATGTTGTTTATGAATCCATAGAAACATCTGTTGAGGATTCAAAACCTGTACTTATGTATGCGTCTAAGGATGCATTTCTAATACTATAAAAGAGACTCTTAAACAAACATATCCTACTTTAAAAGGAGGTGAAGTATATGTAGCGGCCAAATTTGGCCCTGAATGGCAAGGAATGAAAATTAAGAAAGATGCGCAATAAGTTATGATGAAAGCAAGATGGTATATATCGGGATTATGTCTACTGTTTATTTCCTTCACGGCAAGGAGCGAAGACAGGGTACATATACACGTGGATTACAGTCAACTGTTCGGACTGTATGAAAAGAATAAATACCGGTCAATAAACGGCTTTGAATATTCGATGGGCGGCTTCGATTTGGAAATTACCGGAATG
>JAIRLL010000271.1 GCA_031259505.1 Tannerella sp. | reverse complement strand
CGGCGGTATTACAACAGGTATACCGGAAAAGTACTTCTTCTGGGCATTGCCTTTTCGGGAAAACAGACCGGCTGCCGGATGGAAGAATTGCAACGAACGTAACAGTAGAAAGACGGTAACACATGAAGCGATCCTATCGCTGGACTATTTGCAGCCTGTTATTCTTCGGTACGACGATTAATTTCATCGACCGGCAAGTGTTGAGCATTCTCGCGCCGCAGTTACAAACGGTTTTCCACTGGAACGAAGCAGACTACGGCTATATTGTGATGGCTTTCCAGATTGCCTATGCCGCCGGTTTGCTGTTCACAGGGCGTTTTCTGGACAGGTTCGGCGTCCGGCTGGGCTATTCCATTGCGATGATTTTCTGGAGTCTGTCGGCTGCCGGTCATGCGCTGGCTTCGTCTGTCATGTCGTTTGCTTCGGCGCGGTTTTGTCTGGCGCTGGGCGAATCGGCCAACTTCCCTGCCGCCATCAAAGCCGTAGCCGAATGGTTTCCCAAGAGGGAGCGAGCGTTTGCCACCGGGCTTTTCAATACCGGAGCGACTGTCGGCGTGCTCGTTTCTCCCGTACTTGTCCCCTGGTTTGCATTGCATTTCGGCTGGCAGTCGGCATTTATCTTTGCGGGAATACTGGGCATGGTCTGGCTTTTCTTCTGGCTTTTGCTGTACGGTCATCCGGTCGGGAAAGCCTCCGCCGAAGAGCTTGAGCATATCCGTTCCGATTCCGCAGGGGAAGAAAAGCAGGATATTCCCTGGCGGCAACTGTTTCGCTACCGGCAAACGCTCGGCATCTGCATCGGCCGGTTTGTGACCGACCCGATCTGGTGGTTTTTCCTGTTCTGGCTTCCCAAATACCTGCACGGGCAGTTTGGACTTGATATAGGCAGTTTCGGTCTTCCGCTGATTATTATTTATACGATGTCGTCCGCGGGCGGGATCGGCGGCGGATGGCTGTCTTCGTGGTTTATCCGCAGAGGCAGAAGCGTCGATTTCGCCCGGAAAACGACCATTCTGATCGCCGCATTGACGGTCATGCCGGTCGTGCTGCTGGCATGGTATCCGTCTCTGATCGCCGCCATCGTCCTGATAAGTCTGGCGACGGCGGCGCATCAGGCATGGGGAGCGAATATCTACACGGTCGTGTCGGACATTTATCCGAAGCGTACGGTTGGTTCCGTCACCGGGCTGACCAGTTTTGCCGGGGCTGTCGGCGGTATCCTTTTCTCGCCCGCCGTGGGGTGGATACTGGAAGCGACGAACAGCTATTTCATCATCTTCATGATCGCCGGCGTCGCCTATTTTGCGGCCTGGCTTTCGCTGAAATGCTTTGTGCCAGTCAAACCTTTAAACATATAACATAATTGAAATGAAAGAATTTGATGTTACCAAACGCGATTCGCAGGCCACGGAGATCACGCCTGTATCACCCGAAAATTTTGATTTGGACGCCTATGCGTCCTACGAGCAAAGCCTGCTGGCCAGGGCTGGCGATTTCTGGAAGGCGTCGTCGGGCGTAGCCGTTTACCGGAGGATGCGGGCGGCCGAAGTGTTTTCATACGCCTGCCGCGACGTGCCGCGTTCGCTGGCGCTGCAACTGGGATGCCTGCAGGAGAGTATGAAATACAAAGCCGATATTCCGAACTTTCTTGAGCCATGGTACGGCATCGGGACGACGGCTGCGGCCTACGGGATAGAATATGTCTGGAATGAAGGCCTTGCGCCTGCCGTTCCGGTGAAATTCGATACGCCGGCCGAAGCATTGCAGTATGAGCCGGCGCCCATTGCCGAAACCGGAATCGGGAAATTCACGCTGCACATGATTGAATATTTCATGGACAGGACGAAAGGCCGGCTGCCCATGAGTTTTACCGATGTACAGTCGCCTCTGAATGCGGCAACCATGATTGTCGAGAACACCCATATGCTGATGGACATCATACTCGACCCCGATTCGGTAAAGCGCTTTCTCGATACGCTGGCCGACCTGGCGATCGATTTTGCGGCCGAACAGAAGAAACTCATCGGCGACTGTCTGGCCAGTCCTGGACACGGCTTTGCCTCGGCGCGCAATTTCGAGGGATACGGACAGAGCGACGACAGTATGATCATGCTCTCGGGCGAACAGTATACGGAATGTGCCGTTCCCTCGTTTGAACGGATTGGTATGGCTTTTAACGGCCCGGCGTTTCATTCCTGTGGCGACTGGTCGAACAAGATTCCGGTCGTCAAGCAAATCCGGGGACTGCGCATGGTCGACGCCGCCTTTTCGACAGAAACCGACCCGAATCCGAATCCTGCGGCGCCGTTTGCCGAAAGTTTTGCCCATACCGGCATCGTGCTGAACGCCCGTATTGTCGGCGATGTCGGGACAGTCGAAAAGACCGTCCGCGAACTGTGGCGTCCGGGGCTGAAACTCATCGTGGTCACGTATTGCCCCACCCCGGAAGAACAGGAACGGGCGTATGAGGTGATTCACGGGATTTGCTGCTGAGGAACTGTCCGGCAATATGCACTGCAATCATCCGGATGACTGTGGTGTTTGTTGCCGGACGGATTTCAGGTGATCGCCGCCGGACAGTCCGGTCTGCAACGGAGGCGAAATTATACTGCGCACGGTGTAATTTTGTGATATTTTTCTACCGGATTGCTACACCTTTCGGGTTCGCAATGACGCGGCGCGCGCCGCGTCACGGCGGGAAGCGGGTTTTCAAACGATTTTATACTTCTGTGCATCCACAGAAGCAGGTTTCCGGTCGGTTTTAT
>JAIRLL010000140.1 GCA_031259505.1 Tannerella sp. | reverse complement strand
ATAATGAGGAAAGATACAGAAAACTTTTTCCGCGAACTGAAAGATGATATTTCAACGTATGCGGAATTAAAACTGGAATTAATCAAATTGAACGCGTATGAGCGGATCGGCAAGGTAATTGCCGTCCTCTCGTACGGGTTTTTACTGTCGGCGCTGATATTTTTTACGCTCGCGTTTGCCATGCTCGCGCTGGGTTTCCTGCTAAGCAAATGGCTGGATTCCACCATTGCCGGCTTTGCCATCGTAGCAGGGCTTTATGTGATATTCATCTTGTTGATAATCTTCAATAAAGAACGGATTCGCCGGCGGGTTGTAAACGCAATCATATCCGCGCTGAATTTAAACGAACAAAAAAAAGATGCAACCACAAAGTCAACATCCGAAAATCCGGAATAATCCCCTCTCTCCCCTTGAACAACTTCTTGCCGATAAGGCGAACATCGAAGCGATGTGCCGCAAACAGGAAAAAAAGCTGGGCGAAGATTTTGCATATATGCGGGATCATGCGCCGGGGCTGTTTCTTTCCGGCATATCCTCTCTGTTGTTTTCATCCGGGAAATCCGGTGAAAAAACAAATCCGGTCGCAACCGGTAAAGGCAAACGGAACGAGTTAACAACTCCATTCGCCGCGTCCGAATACCTGGCAATCATAAAGACGCTGCTGCCCACCGCCTGGCGCATTGCTCAACCGCTGCTTTTGACATGGTGTATTAATAAAACGAAGTCTTTAATCTTCGGATTATGCTCCGGAGGGAAAAAGCCGTCCTCCCGAGGTTAATTAAGGAAATCTTTCTCTATTTTGTTGTTCATGTTAAAAATAAACTGTATTTTTGCGCCCGTAAAAAATACATGCAGAAGAAGTACAACAGATATTATTATTCAAACTATTAAATTTTTAAACAATGATCAAAGTAGGTATTAATGGATTTGGCCGCATCGGACGTTTGGTATTCCGTGCTGCTCAGAAAAGAAATGACATTCAGGTAGTAGGTATTAATGACCTGATTAGTGTTGAATACATGGCATACATGTTGAAATATGATACGATCCATGGTGCGTTCGACGGAACAATTGATATTAAAGACGGCAACATAATTGTTAATGGGAACGTGATTCGCGTAACCGCAGAAAAAAATCCTGCCGACTTGAAGTGGGATGCTGTAGATGCCGAATATGTCGTTGAATCTACCGGTTTGTTCCTTTCTAAAGAAAAAGCGCAGGGACATATTGATGCCGGCGCTAAATACGTAGTCATGTCAGCTCCTTCAAAAGACGATACACCCATGTTCGTTTGCGGTGTAAACCTCGACGCATACGTGAAAGGAACGCAATTCGTTTCCAACGCATCCTGTACGACAAACTGTCTCGCTCCCATCGCAAAAGTATTGAACGACAAATTCGGTATCACAGACGGTTTGATGAGCACGATTCACTCTACAACCGCTACTCAGAAAACCGTAGACGGGCCTTCGGTAAAAGACTGGAGAGGCGGACGCGCGGCATCGGGCAACATTATTCCTTCTTCAACCGGCGCCGCTAAAGCTGTCGGCAAAGTGATTCCTTCGTTGAACGGCAAACTGACGGGTATGTCATTCCGCGTTCCGACTCTTGATGTTTCGGTTGTCGACCTTACCGTCAATTTGGCTAAACCGGCTTCTTACAACGATATCAAAGCGGCAATGAAAGAGGCTTCGGAAGGTGAATTGAAAGGCATCCTGGGATATACGGAAGATGACGTCGTTTCGGCTGATTTCATCGGCGACGCGCGCACTTCCGTTTTTGATGCAAAAGCAGGAATCGCGCTGACCGATACATTCGTAAAAGTTGTTTCATGGTACGACAACGAATGGGGTTATTCAACGAAAGTGCTTGAATTAATCGCTCACATGAAAAAAGTGAACGGATAAAAAAAGGGCGAAAAGCCTCGTCACAAATATTTCCGGACGTTACGAAAAACCGTATCATATTTATATATGATGCGGTTTTTCTATTTCTGCAACTTCTTATCCCTGCCTCCCCTCCCCTCCCCTTCTACTGTCGTTAATGTTTCATAAATAATCCGGCCTGTAAGAGCATTTCCGGATTTATGCCGTTATATTTACGGCATAACAAAATGCGATATATCTTTTTTATTATGTTCAATTAATTAAATGCTGGAAGTCATGGATAGATTATTTAAAAAAAGAAATTTCTTTTCCGGCAACAATATGGAAAAGGAGGATACCGGGCCCCGCAAACATGAGGAATTTTATTATGAGGGCCAACATGTAAGTAACCACGATAACGTCAAGGAAGAACAGAATCCTGTCGTCATGAAAGAAAAGAGAACAAGTCAGTTCTTTGCCCATTACAACATGTTCTTCTGATATCATAAAAAGCAGGTTTGGCGCATGATGCGGCAAACCTGCTTTTTATGATAGTACATCCTGATGAAAACAAAACGGATTATTACTTTCTTCGCCATGACCTGCCTGCTTGCCTCCTGCGGCCCGAAGCCGGTCAGCCTGATTTTTGACACCGACGTGCCGGGAGCAAAAAAGCCGGGACGAAGGTATCGAACAAACGCCCCGGTACACACAGACATGTACGGTGCCGGCAAAGATTTGTATAAGCAGATTTTTTCATGTAAGTTTGCCGCACAAACATAAAAAATCAGCGTCTTGAAACATAAGAAAAAGGAATTACCCATACTGGAAAAAGTAGAAATTACGGATGTAGCGGCCGAAGGTAAGGCTTTGGCCAAAGTGAACGACTTAGTCGTTTTCGTACCCTGGGCAGCGCCCGGCGACAGGGTGGATATACAACTTACACGGAAAAAGAACAGTTACGCCGAAGGGCATATCGTGCGGTTTCATAAATATTCGGAAGAACGCGCCGAACCGTTTTGCGAACATTTTACGCTGTGCGGGGGATGCAAATGGCAGCATCTGCCTTACGAAACACAACTTAAATACAAACAGCAACAAGTTATCGACCAGCTTACGAGAATCGGAAAGGTCGAAGCGGAAGAGGTCTGCCCGATAGCCGGCTCCGAACGGACGACATGCTACCGCAACAAGCTGGAATTTACGTTTTCAAACAAACGGTGGCTGACGGAGGCGGAACTGTCGGACGATACGAAATGCTATGCAATG
>JAIRLL010000030.1 GCA_031259505.1 Tannerella sp. | reverse complement strand
CCGTTCTCTGGCCACAATGAGCAGCGCCGGAGAAGCCTTTGTAGACGGACGCTATATTCAGGGATGGGCGCCGGGACGGAACGTAAATGCCAGTCTGAAATGGGAAAAAGGGAAAAACTGGAATATCGGACTGGACTTTGCGCTGTTCAACAACGTCCTGAGCGGCAGTTTCAATTACTTCAACCGCACCCAGCAGGATTTGTTGGGCGATTACAATGTCCCTATGCCCCCGAACATTGCAGACCAGACGTACGCAAACGTGGGAACCATGCGTAATCAAGGAGTGGAACTGGATCTGAATATCGATATCGTCCGTGGAAGAAACTTCTCCTATACCGTCGGGCTGATAGGATACACAACAAACAACCGGTTCGTATCCTTCTCCAACGACCTCTACACGGGACAGAAATTTTACTGGATGGACGGCTTTCCAGCGCCCGGAAGCCCCGGTTCCGTACAGCGCATCGACGAAGGCAAGCGAATCGGTACATTCTACACCTATGAATACGCAGGCGTCGACGACATCGGCAACTGGATGGTATACAACAAGGATGGAGCCGCCATACCCATCAACGAAGGCACGGATGAAGACAAGCGTCCTGTCGGCAACGGATTACCCCTGTTCACCATGTCGTGGAACAACAGCCTGAGATATAAAAATCTGGACCTGACGCTTTTCTTCCGTGGCAACTTTGGATACCAGGTATACAACATCCACGAATTTTATTGGGGGTTGCAGTCTGCCGCACCCAACCTGAATGTATTACAGGCGGCATACGGCAAGAATGCACATATCGTCAAGGGTATGAACGCCCACAACAGTTATTTCGTGCAGGATGCCGACTACCTGAAACTGGATGTCGCCACCATCGGCTACAACTGGGACATCAACAGCAAATGGATTGAAGGTCTGCGCCTGTATTTCACCGGACGCAACCTGCTTGTACTGTCCAAATACGACGGTGTCGACCCGGACATTTTCCCGGTAAACGGCCTGCAACCCGGCATTCCTTCCGACAAGAAGGGTTACTATCCTTCTACGCGCCAGTTTTTACTGGGGATTCAGATTAACTTCTAACATAAAAAATAATAACTATGAAACGAAAATATTTGACGAGATTCATCGGGCTGGTATTCATCGCCGCCATCGCGGGATGTACAGGTCTGGACGAAACGACGTATGACATCATTACGTCAGACACATTCTATCAAACAAAAGACAATGTGTATCAGGGATATGTACGGGCATTCGAACATGCCTACTGGAGTTGCGCCGGTAATAATTTCCAGGTGCAGGAAAACAGCGCCGACCATTTCATGACACCAAACCGGCAAGGACACTGGCTGGACGGACAGACGTATTTCCGCACCCACTGGCACAAATGGACGATCGACGACGGAATGCCTGACGGCGTATGGAAAAACAATTTCCAGGGCATCGTCTTTACCAACAGCGCCATATCCGACCTCTCGAAGCTCGATCCGGCGAAATTCAACATGACTGCCGCCGAAATAAACAACCTGATCGGAAATCTGCGGGCGCTCAGGGCATGGTTTTACATCCGGCTGCTGGATACGTTCCGCAACATACCGCTGTGCACGACCTATCCCGACGAAGAAATACAACCCTCGCAGGTTTCGCCCGGGCAAACGTTCGAATTCATCGAATCGGAACTGCTTGAACTGACAGGTATTCTGGATACTAAAGCAGGTTCGGGTGGTAACGGCCTCAAGCAGGGTATGTGGACAAAAGCCGCTGTGGTCGCCCTGCTCGTACGGCTTTACCTGAACGCCGAACTCTGGATCGGAGAAAACCGCTATGCCGACTGCGCCTCGTATGCCGAACGAATCATTAACGGCGAATACGGCTCCTACGGCATCGCTTCCCGCTGGGATGCACCGTTCGATTGGAATAACGAAAACTGCGAAGAAATCATCTATGCCTTCACCAGCAGTTACGGATATGCACACTGGGTCTACAGCAGCGACATGTTCTGGTGGGGGGCACCGTTCAAGTCCACTCCCTATTTCGGATTTACCGATTGGGGCGACATGAATCCGCGCTTTGCCCTGCAGCCGGGACTGGACCTGACGGGAAAGCCCTACACGTTTGCCAACGGACAGCCGGTACAGAAGTTCAAGAAATATCCCGACGACGTCCGTCTGAAGAAATATCGCAACCTGGGCAACAGTACGCGCGAAGGCATGTTCCTCTACGGTGCTCTTGATTACGTGGATGCCAGCGGCGAAGTACGCTATGCACGGGCAGACAACGACAAGTACATGCTCTACCTGCGCGACCAGGTCGGATGGTTCGAAGATACCGACACGGCCAGTATCTCGCCCAGTCCCTCGAGCGGTTCGCCTGTAATGATTTCCGACATGGATCATGCTGACCAGAGTTCCGGATGGTGCCTGATTAAATATCCGATTTACCGCTCGGACGATGCCGGCAAAATGGAATCGGACTATGCCGTGCTGCGTCTGGCGGAAATATATTACTCGCTGGCCGAATGTAAGTTCCGGGTAGGCGACAAAGCCTCTGCCGCCAAGTTGCTGAACACGGTCAGGGCGCGATATTACCCTCCTGGCTCACCCAGCCTCTACAGCGAAGACGGTAGCCAGATCACCGAACAGGAACTGCTCGACGAATGGGGACGCGAGTTTATCGGCGAAGGTATCCGTCGCACGGTGCTCTGCCGCTTCGGAGCTTATACTGGCGAATGGTGGGACAAACCGGCCGAACCCGACGATCATACAATGATATTACCCCTTTCGCGCGGTATCCTCAATTCGAACATCAATCTCGTACAAAACCCGGGATATGAAACGATAAATTAACCATATCAGGAGTCTGTCCGGAATGTATACATTTCAGACAGACTCTGATTTTTAATAATATAAAACGATGAAAAGAAGAGAATTTTTAGCAAATTCGGTAATGGCAGGGGCTGGTTTAAGTTTGCCTCTGGGGATGACAACTGCGTCATTGAGTTCGTGTACAGCCGGAAACAACAGGTCCGGCGTGGCTTCTGTTTCGGCAGAAGAGTTGGGAATGTATTCGTTTGTCGACGTGGCGCCCGACGGCAAACCGCTGAAAGCGGCGCTGATCGGTTGCGGCGACAGAGGAACGGGAGCGGCAACCCAGTTTTTAAAATCCGGCCCCAATGTATCCATCATTGCGCTGGCCGACATTTTTCCCGACAGGATGGACACCTGCCGGAAGGTACTGAAAGAGCAGTTCAACAACGAAGTGCCGGAGCAGAACCGCTTTTTCGGATTCGACGCCTATCGCCGCGTGCTGGACATGGAGGAGATCGACATTGTCCTGCTGTGTACGCCGACGCATTTCAGGCCCGAGCACTTCAGCGCTGCCGTCGAAGCGGGCAAGCACATCTTCATGGAGAAGCCGTGTGCCGTAGACCCGGTCGGAATCCGCACGGTGATTGCCTCCGCGAAGGTAGCCGGAGCAAAAGGCCTTACCGTAGTCACCGGCAACCAGCGCCGCCACCGTCGCGATTACTGGGAAGCCTACGTGCATGTACGCAACGGTCTGATTGGCGACGTGGTGTCCGCATCGGCACACTGGAACCAGGGCGCATGGTGGAACAAAGCCAAACGCCCGCAATGGAGCGACATGGAATACTGCATCCGCAACTGGTTCAACATAAAGTGGCTGAGCGGAGACCACCTGCTCGACCAGGCGATACACAACATCGACATCGTGACGTGGTTTATGGGCATGCGTCCCGAACGCGCCGTCGGTTTCGGCGGGCGCGCCCGGCGTCTGACAGGCGACATATTCGACTTTTTCAGCGTCGACTATTACTACGAAAACAACAAACGCATGCTGGCTACCGCCCGCCAGATCGACGGCTGCGACGGCAATGTCTCGGAACAGGTCTACGGAACGAAAGGCGTTGCACTGCTGGGCGACGGAGGCAGCATCAGGATTGCAGACTACAGCGGAAACACGCTGTGGAGCTATGACTACGATGCGCAGCCGGTGAAAAATCCCTACGAGCAGGAGCATATCCATCTTGTACAGTCCGTCCGCGAGAACAGGCGCATCAATCAGGCGGAAGACCTGGCCTATTCCACGATGGTAGCCATTCTGGGTCGCGAATCCGCCTACACGGGCAAACCGATTACGTGGCAGGAAATCATGGCTTCAAGCCTGCGCTACGGTCCAGCGACGTATGCCCTGGGCGCATTGCCCGACTATCACGAAGGACAGGCGCCCGTTCCCGGAAAAGATCCGGCCGCGCCGCTCTGATCCGGCAGCAGCAAAAAAACGCTTTGCGTTACGGTAAAAAAATATGGAGGATACATCGGCCGGATGTATCCTCCACTGTTTTTTTACAGAATTACAGAATTTGCAGAATGCACATGCTATTCCGCCGCGATCGGTTTATACTTCGGCACCAGCGCTTTCATCACAATCCACCCTACCAGATAAGCTACTGCACAGATGATGAAAATAATGAAATAGCCTGCGGGCTTGCCTTCAAAGCCCATATAGTGCATGGCCGGACGGACATATTCGGCGCCCTGCAACAGCAATTCTTTTGTCATTTCAACTTCGTTACCTTCAACGGCAGTGGTTCCTGAGGCGTAGACAAAGAGATTTCCTGCACCTTTCTGGAGGATCATGGAGCCGATGCCGCCCGCCATACCGCCGATGCCCGTTATCGTCGCAATGGCGCCTTTGGGAAACATGTCGCCGATGGTGGAGAAGAGATTGGCGCTCCACGCCTGGTGCGCGGCACAGCCAATGGATATGAGTATCACGGGAATCCATGCAGCGCTCCGGCCGAGATGCGCAAAGTTCATCCCCAGCGGCTGCGCCAGAAGGACAAAAAGCGGGAAGAAAGCGAATATCAGCATGGCTTTCATACGGGCAGCGTAGGGGTTCTGCCCGCTGCGGTTGATGAAGATGGTCGGCAGTTTACCGCCGAAGATGGACAGGACGGTCACGACGGCATACAGCGTAAATATAAGCGCCATGCCAAGTCCTTCGGAGGTTTTGATGCCAAACTGCATACTCAGGTACGAGGGCGTCCAGAAGAGGAAAAACCACCATACGCCGTCGGTCATGAATTTGCCCACGGCGAACGCCCACGTCTGTTTGAAGGTAAAACACTTGAGGAAGGGCAGTTTCTTCTCCTCCGCCTCCGTCTGTTCGACGGCATTTGCGGCCGGTTTTTCACGCCGGTCCTGCTCGATGTATTCCAGTTCTGCCGCACTGACGCGCCTGCACCGTGCCGGCGCATCATAGAGAAAGACCCAGAATCCCATCCAGATGAAACCGAATACGCCGATGATGACAAACGCCATTTCCCATCCGAAGTGTTTGGCGAGCGGCGGAATGGACAGCGGCGCAAACAGGGCGCCTATCGAGGCTCCCGCATTGAAAATGGAGGTGGCGTAAGCGCGGTCTTTTTTGGGGAAATATTCGGCTGTAGCCTTGATGGCCGCGGGGAAATTGCCCGCCTCGCCGAGCGCCAGTATACAGCGCGCCACCAGGAAGCAGTACATGCTGATGGTGGCAATTGCCACGGCCACGTCGCCGGTCGCTCCGGCCAGTTCGGCGGCGCCATGCAGTCCGACGCTCGCTTCGGTCACGATGCCGCATACCGCATGAAGACACGCCCCGACGCTCCATACGCCGATAGCCCACAGAAATCCTTTGCGCGTACCCATCCACTCCACAAACCGCCCGGCAAAGAGCATGCAGATAGCATACACGATGGAGAAAACGGAAGTGATGGTGCCGTAGTGCGACTCGTTCCAGTGAAAACCGGGCTTGATAAATTCATCCCACGTGAGCGACAGTACCTGCCGGTCCAGATAGTTGATCGTTGTCGCGAAGAAGAGCATCGCGCATATAATCCAGCGGAAATTCGTCATTTTTTCATTCAGTCTGTTCATGATTGTAAATGTTATTTGGGTTGTTTTCCTATATAGGCGAGAATGCCGCCGTCGACGTAGAGCACGTGTCCGTTCACGAAGTTGGAAGCGTCGGAGGCCAGAAATACGGCAGGCCCCTGCAGGTCTTCGGGCGTACCCCAGCGTGCGGCCGGCGTTTTGGAGATGATGAAGCTGTCGAATGGATGCCGCGAGCCGTCGGGCTGCCTTTCGCGCAGCGGCGCCGTCTGCGGCGTGGCGATGTAGCCGGGCCCGATGCCGTTGCACTGGATGTTGTATTCGCCGTATTCGGAGGCGATGTTGCGGGTCAGCATTTTCAGTCCGCCTTTGGCCGCAGCGTAGGCCGACACCGTTTCGCGTCCCAGTTCGCTCATCATTGAGCATACATTGATGATTTTGCCGTGTCCTTTCCGTATCATGCCGGGAATGACGGCCTTGGCGACGATGAAGGGCGCGTTCAGATCCACGTCGATTACCTGGCGAAACTCTGCCGCGCTCATTTCGTGCATCGGGATGCGCTTGATGATGCCGGCGTTGTTGACCAGCACGTCGATGACGCCGACTTCCCTTTCGATTCGGGCAACCAGTTGACCGACCTGCTCTTCGTCCGTGACGTCGCACACATATCCGCGCGCCTCGATGCCCTGCTCCCGATAGGCGGCTATCCCTCTGTCTACCGGTTCCTGACTGATGTCGTTGAACACAATGGTGGCTCCAGCCCTGTGAAAGGCAGTGGCAATCGCAAATCCGATGCCGTAGGATGCGCCGGTCACCAGCGCAACCTTTTCTTTCAGTGAAAATAAATTGTCCATAAGTTTTACTCTGTTTGTATTTTTGTATTTTAAAATCTCAACTTTATCTTGATACGCGTCCCGAACCGTCGCCTTTGAGGAGATTTTCCACTTCGGGCACGGTGACGAGATTGAAATCGCCGCTCACGGTATGCTTCAGGCACGAAGCCGCCACGGCAAAGTCGAGCGCCTTTTGCGGTTCCGAAGGATAAGTCAGCAGGCCGTATATGAATCCTCCCATAAACGAA
>JAIRLL010000027.1 GCA_031259505.1 Tannerella sp. | reverse complement strand
CTCTTCCGGCTCGTATCCGTCGACGCCGTATTCTTTCTCTTCCGGGACATATTCTTCCTCACCGGCGTCGCCGGAACCGTATGGCGCACCGGCATAATAATCGCCGTATGTCAAATCATAATAATACTGGAAGAAAGTCTTGTCCTCAATCCGGTAGTCGCCGACCGACGAGGAAACGACATCGTCGAACACGTAACTGCCGAACGGCTGCCTGTCGTACCGGTTATATGATTCCGTCCAGATGAACTTTTCCGGCGTGAAATACTGATACAGAAACGTCAGCGCAAGGAAGACGGCAATCAGCAGGAAGAAGATTTTATTACCCGATCGCATCATCGCTTCCTCCTTTCTTCAGTTTGTCCTGCAGGCCGCACATCGCGTCATACACTTCGCGCGTCGCCCTGAAATTGCCGTACCGCACTTGCAGGAAATGATTTGTCAGCAGGCGAAACGCCGGTTTCATTCCCGCCGGTTTCATTTCGCGGGTATATTCCGTCGGCGTCTTGTAAATCTGCCAGTCAATCCACTGCCTGTCTGCCATGAAACGCAGCGTCTGCAGGTAGAGCAGCCGTATCGCCGCCCTGAAATCGTTTGCATCCAACGCCGTTTTCAACTCTTTTTCGAAGTCGATGCCGTAAATGTTTTCTTCTTCCACCCTGTAGGCAAGCGTCTCTCTTTTCTTCTCACGGATAAAGAGTTCGGGACGCATCTTCCGGATGAAGTACACGAGAAACAGCATGACGAGGATAAAAAAAATGATCAGAAACCATGAAGCAATCATATCACCCTGATCGGTGCGCAGGATACGCCCGATCTGTTCCGACAGCCATTCGAAAAATGCCCTGAAGGGATTGTATTCCATCGCCCCCAACTGGCTGTTGTAGTCAAAACGGCTGTCGGACTGGTAGTCGGCAATCCTGGCCGCGTCGTATGCAATGGTATCTGCAGGCTGAATCATTCGTCTTTTTCTTACAGTTTGTCGAAATCCCGGATACTGACGTCCAGCGAAACGCTTTCCTGCTTCTCGCGCAAGTGGAAATACTGGAAGGCATACCCTGTCGCCGTGACGATCGAACTGAGGTAAATCCCGTACGACTGGATGATACCCAGCAGATACGTCAGGAAGTTGTACCAGGCCTGACTGTTGATTCCGCTCCCGGGGTCGAGCATGCCCATCACGTTCCCGACAATCGTCAGGATATACCAGGGCATCATGGTCGCCATATTGATGATGCTGGCAAGCATCCCGAATACGAATATCATCAGGAAAGTTTCGCCCCACGCCCTGAAGCCACAGGCGAACGCTCTCCGGAGCGCGGGAATGAGCGGTTTGTCTTCAAAAATATACAGAGGGATAAACAGCGCTAACGGCACGACAAGCACGACCAGCAGGGCCAGCAGCAGCAGGACGGTAGCTATCAGCGTCCACGGCGAAACGAACACCAGCAGTATCATAACTCCGGCATACAAAAACAGGAATACAACGAACAGCAGCATCGCGCCGATAATCTTTTTGAAATTCCTTATCAGCAAAGGCTTGAAATCAGCCAGCCGGATGTCCATCAGGCGCGTTTCCCGCCGTTCATATTCCTGCATCAGGGTATAGACGAGGGCGCTGAGCACAGCGCTCCCCAGCAGTATGCACAAATAGTAGGCGGCATAATTCGCAATGAAAGACAGTACATTCCCGTCGCTGCCGTATCCCGTAATGAAAGCAGCGCGCATGACGGCGTTGGTGGCAAACGACTGTATCAGGCAAATGGGCAGAATCAGGTAGAGCGTGAACTTGAGCATCGGTTTCCACGTCTCGCGCAGATAGTCGAACGAGGCATTCAGCCGCTCGCCGAATGTCCTGATGCGGTAATACTTGATTTTAGGATTCGGATATTCCATGACGTAATTTGATTGGTAAGACAATATAATAATAAATGACAAACGCCAGCGAAAGCAGGATGAACCCGCCGCGGAGCCAGTTCGGCGCTTCGGTATGGCGCGTAAGGAAACTCTCGATAAATCCGGCAATGATAAATATGGGGACGGTTCCGATGATGATTTTCACACCCCTCCCGGCGCCCGCGACGAAAGCATGCCCGCGCGAATACGTGCCCGGGAAAAGCCATCCGTTGCCCAGCGCAAAGCCGGCCGCTCCGGCTACGATAATTGCCGAAATCTCCAGCGTGCCGTGAAGCCAGACCGCCAGCAGCGACTCCGTCCCGATTTGCTGCTGAAAGCAGAACGTCTCGAACGAACCGATCATCACGCCATTGATGAACAGTATAATCCCCGTCCCGAATCCTGTCAGACACCCCATTGCAAAAATCATAAACGATACCTTTACATTATTTATCACAATATAAAGAAACATCGGTACGGCCGGCATGTGGCCGTACACGCCCATCGGATTGCCTTCTTCGATATTCGCCAGCGTCATGTCGATATAGCCGTCGCCCATAATCAGGCGGGCAAAGCCGTGGTCGTTCAATGTCGAAACACATCCGATAGCCGCACTGACAGCAAAGATCAGAAACGAGTAGAACAGTTCGCGCCGCGAGGCGTACATCACCTGCGGAATCTCCGTCTTCCAGAACCGGAGGATGCGCGAATGCGATTCTTTTTTGTTTTTGTACAGCGTATTGTGCAGCGCCGACGCCAGATTGTTCAGGTATATCGTAATGCGTGAACGGGGATAATGGCTGCGCGAAAAAGAAAGGTCGGTCGCAATTTCCGTGTACGCATCCGCCAACAATCCGGGGTCCTGCTTCGACACCGAATCAATCACTGTCTCGAAACGCTTCCACTTCTCGATATTCTGACGTATGAAGGTCGCTTCTTTCATCCAAGTATAAATTTTGCTGTCATAATCTTTTTATTTTCACATCATTCTCAGTCATCAAAAAAAAATCACGCCAATAGTGATGCAAAACTACACAAATTTTCATACTTTTGCGCAGTAAACCCGTAAAAATTATGGCAGATTCATTCATCATCACCGGACAGTACGTCCGCATAGACCAAACGCCCGCCAGTATCGGCGCACGCATCCTTGCACGTTTCATCGATCTGCTTCTCATCATAATATATATCTGTGCAGCCATAACGGTCGTGGCGTCGCTGCTGGAGCATCTGGACTTTTATTCCGATAATTTTTTCACAGCCGTGTTCGTCATCATTCTGCTGCCCGTCTTTTTCTATACACTGCTGTGGGAAACGTTCAACCAGGGACAGACCCCCGGAAAAAAACTGCTGGGCACCCGCGTGGTGATGAAAAACGGCTCCGTCCCCACGCTGAGAGCCTACCTGCTGCGGTGGCTGCTGATGCTGGTCGACTTCTACATGTTTTACTTCATCGGCGTGCTGGCCATCCTGCTGACCAGAAATCACCAGCGCGTGGGCGACCTTGCCGCAGGTACCATCGTCATCAAGGAAAAAAACTACCATAAGATAAACGTGACGCTCGACGAGTTTTACCATTTGAGCGCCGACTACCATCCCGTCTTCCCGCAGGCGGAAAACCTCTCCCTTGAGCAAACCGGCCTGATTACGCAGACGCTCTTCCGCTACGACGCGCAACGCCCGCAACGCATCCGCGAACTGGGAGACAAAGTCCGCAAATTCCTGCACATCAACCCGCAAGTCCACGACGAGGCGCTGCTGCAAACCCTCGTACGCGATTTTCAGTATTATGCGATGGAGGAAATATGAAACGGGAGAAAAAAATGTGATGTAAATAACGAAAAAGAAACCTATTAACAGAATAACAAACATTTAAAACAAATCAAGATGAAAAAAGTATTTTTTTTAGCGATTGCAGTATGTACAGTATTCGCAGTCGGCGCACAGGAAAAACGTTACGCCGTAGAAAGCGGCATCGTAAAAAACAAGTCCACCATGATGGGACAGGACATCGTGACCGTTCAGTATTTTGCCGATTACGGCGCAAAGGAATCGTCCGAAACG
Organism: Tannerella sp.; assembly: GCA_031259505.1. Lineage (GTDB taxonomy): Bacteria > Bacteroidota > Bacteroidia > Bacteroidales > Tannerellaceae > Tannerella. The sequence goes on along the minus strand of JAIRLL010000027.1, from coordinate 5,305 downwards.
ATCATGAAGATGCAGGGGCAGGAATTTCTGACTTTTACCATGGTGAAAGACGGTTACGCCTACATGGCCAATCTGACGGCGAAACAGGGAAACAAGGTCAAACTGTCGGACATGGGAGATTTCAGGAACATCAATTTCCTGGCCCTCACCGACGACGTGAAACAGAAGTACAAAATCGAAGAAAAAGGATCGGGAAAAGTGCTGGACAGGGAATGCAAAAAGTATGATCTGACATACACCGCCCAGGGACAAAGCTATAAAGCTACGGTCTGGATATGGAAGGGGCTCGCGCTTAAAGCGGAAATGGACATGATGGGCAACACCGTCACCGTCGAAGCGACGGAAATCACCGAAACGAAAGATATTCCGGAAAGCAGGTTCGAACTGCCCGAAGGGATTAATTTCACGGAAGTGAATCCGAACATGTTTCAATAGGCCGGGACAGAATCAGTTCGCTCTTCAATTTGCCAGTCATAGTTCTGCATGAAAATATGAAGAAGATCATCAACCCGTGGACGGGAATGGACGGATATTTGTGTTATGCCTGCTCGCCGGCAAATCCGTCGGGGCTGCACATGGAGTTTTATGAAGACGGCGACGATATTGTCTCGTTCTGGAAGCCGACCGGTTTTCAGCAGGGCTGGCTCAACACACTGCATGGCGGCATACAGTGCACGCTGATGGACGAAGTCGCCGGGTGGACTATCCTGCGCAAACTTCAGACAACGGGCGTCACCTCGAAAATGGAAGTCAGATTCATCAAAAACATCTCGACCGGCGACCCTCAACTGACCGTCCGCGCCCGCATCAGAGACAGGAAACGGAATGTCGTCTTTATCGAAACGGAGATACGCAATGCCGGAGAAGAACTGTGTACGCGCGCCGAAATCATCTATTTCGTCGCCTCGCCCGAACAGGCGAAGGCACAGTTCTACTTCACGGGTTGCCGTGTGGAAGGGGAAGAAGACCGTCAGGGGATGGAAGAAGTCTGATACCGGTCACTGTAAATCATCTCTGACAGCCGGCTGCCATGATATTCGTCGGAGAATGCGGGATGCAGCAGCGCCCGCCGTTGCCGGATGCATTCGGGCGAGAACGGTTTCTGCATCAGTTCGCGGCAGAGGCGTATCATTTCGTCAGCCGTATCGGCTGTGAAGCAGAGCGAATCCAGTCCGCTCCCCTTCAGCATAAGCGAATTGACGACCGTATGGCGCCCTGTGTACAGACTGTTGAGCAGTTTCAGTTTCAGACCCGTATCCTGAAAGGTAACGAGCAGGTTGATCTGCGCCTCGCGGATGAGGTCGCTGATATGTTCGACGGAGGGATTGGCTTCGACGGATATGTTCGGATACGGTCTTGCGGCCTTCGCCAGCGCGTCGGACGGGTTCATTCCCGCAATGATGCAGCGGCAGGACAGTTTGCCGAACACGTTTTCGATCAGATAGAGGGCGGCCTTTTCATTCTCCTTCACCGACAGGTTGCCGTGATAAAGGATGTAGTCCGACAGTCCCGTTTTGGCGGCAATCTGCGCATTCCCGTGGAAACACGGCATAAACTCCACGCGGCTGTCCGGAAACATGCGCAGCAGATATTCACGGTCGGTCAGCGACACGGCGAGCATCAGATCCGCATGAGCCGCATTTTTCTGAAACCGTTCGAACCGTCCGGCTTCGATGCGGTAGAAGATTTTTTTCAGGATATTCCTTTCCGCCTGTCCGATGGCGCGATAGTAGTCATGCTCGATGTTGCATTCCCGGAAGATTTTGAACCGGTTTTTCAGCCGCCGGTCTTTCAGATAATAGCAGGAATGAAGCCCTTCGAAGAGGATCGGATGACCGTTTTTCAGCAGGTTGTCGATCAGCCGGGCGTTTTTACGGCCGTAGACGTTGTAGGGCAACAGCGTAAGGTTCGGCAGGATGCCCGTCCGGCGACGGTAGTAGTGCACCTCCTCACATACCTCCAGGAGCGCAGGCGTCCGCGCGCGTCCATATTCGAAGCAGTGCAGTATGATTCGCACGCCGCAGTCGTGCAGCGCCCTGAGTTTGTAATAAATATCGATGACGCCGCCGTAGTTGGCAGGCCACGGGATATTCAGCGAAACCACGTTCAGTATTTTATCCATTGACGTTCAGTATTTGTTCAAAGATACGAATAAACTGTTCGGCCTGCGCCTTGCGGGAAAACTTTTTTATTTCGGCGCGGTCGACGTCGACCGCCGTCCGTCCGCAGGCAAGCCACCGGCTGTAATGCGCTTCGATGAACTGCCGCACTTCCTGCGCGCTGTGCGCCGACAGCCCCGACCGCGTGCGTCTGATGACTTCTTCGAGACAGCCTTCGTCGCCGCGCACGCAGAGGACAGGCCTCTCCACGGCCAGCGCTTCGAAAAACTTGGTCGTCATCACGCCTTTCGGCCCCCTGCCGTCCGATCTGTTGGCCAGCAGCAGGACGACGGCGCTTTCGTTCAGTATCGCCGGTATTTCGGTAGCGGGCACGTATTCATGATATTCCATGAAGTCGGCGACGGGATATTTTGCGGCTTCCCGCTGAAGGATGCGGCGCGATCTGTCGTCCGTAAACCACCGGATGCGGAATCTGTCGGGATGGATGACACCTTCGCGGGCAAGCTGTCCGGCGGCCTCGAACAGCAGCGCGGGGTTGCGCAGCAGGATGCTGGTCAGGCGTCCCGTGTACGTGATGTAGAACCGTTCGCTCTCCACCGCCGAGGGATAAAAAAGGTCGGGATCGAAGCCGTTGTATATAAGCGACACGCGAGGATTGTAGCGGGCGAGGAGCGCCGTGTGCCACGGCGATACGGAAATCACGCCGGCCGCCTGCCGGAGGGCGCGGTTGCGCCGCATCAGGCTTACTGTCCTGAAAAGCGAGGCAATGATGTTTTCCAGTCCGCCCAGACGCGGCAGCGTGCGCCCGATAAACTCGTTGCCGGAAAACTGCTCTATGATGTCGCGCAGGTCTGCGACCAGCGGCAGACGCGTCTTTTTCGCCACGCGGCAGGCTGCGGGCAGGGGGAACAGGCGGTATGTGCTGCACAGAATCAGGTCGTAACGGTTCGCAACGGTCAGCCGGCGCGCCGCGCGATACATCCGGCGGTTTTTGTATCCGAAAAACATCTCGCGCAGGAAAACCGTCAGCCACCTGAAGAAATGGTCTGCATGACCTGCCTGTCTGTAGAACGCGACGCGGACGACGTGCACGTCGCCGGTCAGAAACGCGAACGTCCCGTCAGGGACATCTTCCGTGACCACGTCGGCCTCAACGCCGTTTTGCTTAAGATACTTGCAGAGGTATCCCATGCGCGGCCCGAACGCCGGCGGAAAAAGATCGCACATGATCAGGATTTTCATCTTATACTTCGTATGGATTGAAACTGTGATGTTCGGGCAGAAAAAAACAGTGCGATTTTTCCGCCGCGGGGTGCGGGAGGAAAAATACACAGTGTATATGTTTCGCCACAGGTTGTGGAAAGAAAAATACACAATGTATGTGTTTCGCCACGCGGGAGCGGGAAATACACAGTGTATATGCTTCGCCACGCGGGAAGCGGGAAATACACAGTGTAAGGAATGTGGGGAATATCTTCGTGCCTGCCAGTGACATGTTTCGTTATTTGCCTGTTATCAGCCCGCTGGATTGCTTCGTACCTCGCAATGACGCCGGACGCCATTGCCTGCAACAATGGCATCTCCGTCATTGCGAGGAGCGCAGCGACGTGGCAATCCAGGACTCTGTTATCTTTCAATCTCATTTTTTTACCCGCTTAAAGTATTATATCTTATTTATTTCATATCCCTTAGCATGATGTCTACAATTTCTCCGGCGGCATTGCCCGAACCGTATTCCGTGACGTCTGTTTTCCGGTTGCCGGCGGCGTGCAGGCATCGGATGATGTTTTCCGTGCGGTGGCCGGCCAGTTGATTCCAGCCGCTGTCGACAGTTTCTGTCCATTCCGTTTCGTCGCGCAGCGTGATGCAGGGGGTGCGGTGGAAACAGGCTTCTTTCTGCACTCCGCCCGAATCGGTGAGAATGGCGGCGGCTTCTTTTTCGAGCATCACCATGTCGATATACTCGACCGGTTCGATCAGCCGGAGCGACGGACTGGCGGCGATTGCGGGCAGGAGGCCGTATTTTTCGATACATGTTCGCGTGCGCGGATGGAGGGGGAGCACGACCGGGCGGTCGGCGGTCGCAATGGCGGTCAGCGCCCGGAGGATGGATGCGAGCCGTTCACTGTCGTCCGTATTTTCGGCGCGGTGGATGGTGCACAGGTAGAATCCGCCCGGCTCGAGATGCAGGGCGTCGAGAATGGTGGAGTGTTGCCGCGCGATCTGTCCGAAGGCGAGCGCGGCGTCGTACATCACGTCGCCGACATGATACACGCCGTCGTAAATGCCCTCGCGGTGCAGGTTGCGCACAGCGGCGGCGGTCGGGCAGAAAAGCATCGCCGACATGTGGTCTGTCAGGATGCGGTTGATTTCTTCCGGCATCCGTTTGTTGAAACTGCGCAGGCCGGCTTCGACATGCATTACCGGGATGTGCAGTTTCGCCGCCGCCAGGGCGCCGGCCATCGTCGAATTGGTATCGCCGTAGACCAGCACGCCGTCGGGACGGTTCGCGCGCAGCACCTGTTCGGTTTCGACCAGTATGCGCGCCGTCATGGAGGCATGGCTTCCCTGTCCGCAGTGCAGTTGCCACGCGGGTGGGGGGATGTTGAGCCGGCTGAAGAATATGTCGTTCATGTTTGCGTCGTAATGCTGACCCGTGTGAAGGATGTATTCCGCTATTCCGGCGCTTTCGTGCTGCATGATGGCTTTGCTGACCATTGCGGCCTTGATGAATTGCGGACGTGCGCCGATGATCGTGATGATTTTCATGACCTCTTTATTTTGTCCAGTATGCGACCGTACAGTTCTCTGTGATATCCGCCGTTTGCTTCGACCACGGATGTGTTGTGCCAGAGCAGCACAAGCTCGCCGTGCGCTTTCGCCGTTTCCCGCGTCAGGTGGAAGCAGTATTCCTGCGCTTCTTCGGCGGAGAGTCTCATGTATTTGCTTTCGGACAGGGTCGAATCCATGACGGCGAGCGGATGGAGGACGAGGCGCGAGAGCGTGCGTGTCGAGGCGTCGATCCGCCGCACGGGTCGCGACGTGCCCAGGCGGAATCCGGCCGTATCGGCATATCCCATCGTAAAATCGTCCGTGATGCCGGCGCGTTCGAGCGCGGCCATGTCTTCCGGCTCGCGCGAGGCGAGAAAATTATGCCTGCTGGCGGTGACTCTTCGTTGCAGGGC
>JAIRLL010000015.1 GCA_031259505.1 Tannerella sp. | reverse complement strand
TTATCGGATACACGGGAGGCGGTCTGTTTTTGCCCTGTGAGCAGTCCATCGTTGCACATGTCTGTTATCGCAATTGTCATTCTGAAATATTTATGGCGTCAAAGGTAGAAATAAAATTTCAAACTGATATGTGTATGGGGGAATCTTTTTTCGGTTATATTTTGCGCGGGATGATTTTTTTGGGGAATTTGGGTGATTTGGGTGGGGGCAATTTGGGTATACTGTGCGCGGCATAAACAGGCGTATTCGGAATGGCTGAATGATTGAAAGAGTCGAAAGTCGAAAGTCATAATTCGTAAGTGGTATCGACTTATGACTTACGACTTATAACTTACGACTTACGACTTACGACTTACGACTTATAACTTACGACTTACGACTTATAACTGAATAATATTTATTTCCCGTCCCTTAATTGTCAGATTGCGTTTTCAGCCATTCATGCATGGCGGCGGCGGCTTTGCGTCCGTCGCCCATGGCGAGGATGACGGTAGCTCCGCCCCGCACGATGTCGCCTCCCGCATAGACGTCGTGCAGTGCGGAGCGCATCGTCGTTTCGTCTACCACGATGGTGCCCCGTCGGCTGATGTCGAGATTCTTGAATGCGCCCGGGATAAGCGGGTTTGGGGAGACGCCCACGCTGACGATCACTTCGTCGACGGGAATCGTCGCGATGGCGTTTTCGAGAGGCACGGGGCGACGGCGTCCGGATGCGTCGGGTTCGCCCAGCGTCATTTTCTGCAGGCGCATCTGCCGGACGCGTCCCTTTTCGTCGCCCAGATATTCGACCGGATTGTGAAGCGTCAGAAATTCGATGCCTTCTTCTCTGGCGTGTTTTATTTCCTCGATGCGCGCGGGCATTTCTTCTTCGCTGCGTCGGTAGACGATGATGGCGCGTTCGGCGCCCAGCCGGCGGGCTGTACGCACGGAGTCCATGGCGGTGTTGCCTCCGCCGATTACGGCGACGTGTCTGCCGGTCAGTACCGGAGTATCGCTTTCGGCGCTGGCGGCGTCCATCAGGTTGACGCGCGTGAGGTACTCGTTCGACGACATCACGCCAATCAGGTTTTCGCCCGGGATGTTCATGAAATTGGGCAGGCCGGCTCCGCTTGCGACGAAGATGCCTTCGAAGCCGTCGGCCTTCAGGTCTTCGTATGTGACGGTTTTGCCGACGATGCAATTGCGCATGAACTTGACGCCCATTTTCCGCAGGATGTCGATTTCCGCGTCCACCACGGCATTGGGCAGGCGGAAGGCGGGGATGCCGTATTTCAGTACGCCTCCGATTTCGTGCAGCGCCTCGAACACGGTCACGTCGTAGCCCTGCCGGGCCATGTCTCCGGCAAAGGACAGCCCTGCGGGGCCTGAGCCGACAGCTGCCACCTTGACGCCGTTTGCCGCTGCTGCGGCGGGGACGGACATTTGTCCGCTTTCGCGCTCGCAGTCTGCCGCAAAGCGTTCCAGATAGCCGATGGCTACGGGTTCCTTTTTCATCTTCAGATGGATGCACTGCGCCTCGCACTGTTTTTCCTGTGGGCAGACGCGCCCGCATACGGCAGGCAGCGCGCTGGTTTCTTTGAGCGTCGCGGCGGCTTTGAGGAACTCGCCGGCTTCGATGTGTTTGATGAATGTGGGGATATTGATACTTACCGGACAGCCTTTCATGCAGGACGGGGCGGGGCAGTCGAGGCATCGCCGGGCTTCGTGTACGGCCTGTTCGGGCGTCAGGCCAAGATTCACTTCTTCGCTGTTGCGACTCCGGTATTCGGGGTCGAGTTCGTTCATCCGCACACGCGGCATGGCGGCGCGCGCCTTGTTGGGCAGGCTTTTTCGAAGCGCTTCGCGCCAGGGTTCGGCGCGGCGTGCGGCGATTGATTCTTCTGTCGTCATGTTTTGTCTGTTATTTGTTTTCAACATCTTTGTATGCGTTCAGGCGCATCAGCATCTCGTCGAAATCTACCTGATGGGCGTCAAATTCGGGTCCGTCCACGCAAACGAAGCGAATCTTCCCGCCGACCGTTATCCTGCATGCGCCGCACATGCCGGAGCCGTCGACCATGATGGTGTTCAGCGACGCCATCGTCGGTATTTCGTACCGTTTCGTAAGCTGGGATACGAATTTCATCATGACGGCAGGGCCTATCGTCACGCACAGGTCTGTTTTTTCGCGGCGGATCACTTCTTCGACGCCGTGGGTGACGAGGCCTTTTTTTCCGTACGATCCGTCGTCGGTCATCACAATGACTTCGTCGGCATTTGCTCTCATGCGTTCTTCAAGTATGACCAGTTCCTTCGTGCGTGCGGCAAGTATCACTATCACGCGGTTGCCTGCCCTGTGAAAGGCTTCGACGATGGGCGCCAGCGGCGCTGCGCCTACTCCGCCGCCGGCGCATACCACCGTGCCGACCTTGTCGACGTGCGTGGCCTGTCCGAGCGGCCCGACCACGTCGGTCACCGTGTCGCCGACGTGCAGGTCGCAAATCTTTCGCGACGACTTGCCGACGGCCTGGACAACCAGCGTAATCGTACCTCTGTCCGTATCCGCATCGGCAATTGTCAGGGGGATGCGTTCGCCTTTCTCGCCCGTTCGTACGATGACGAAATGCCCCGCACGGCGCGCACGGGCTATCAGCGGCGCTTCGATTTCCATCTCCACGACGTTCGCGGAAAGATATGTCTTGCTTACAATCCTGTTCATATAGTCAATCCTGCGCAGGTTTATTCGAACAGCCCCTCGTCGCGGACAAGCATCAGGATGGCCGAATGCGGGACAATCATGTAGCAGTCGTCGTTGAACCTGATTTCGCAGGCCGCATTTTGCATATATACGGCCAGGTCGCCCTCGCGCGCCTGCAGAGGCAGGTAGTGCACGGTGTCGTCTTTTTTCTTCCACACTTCCGATTCGTCCACCTGCGTCGGCAACGGATGGCCGGGGCCGGCCTTGATGATGTAACCGCTCTGAATCTTCTCGCTCTCCTGCACCGTGGGCGGCAGATACAGACCCGATTTCGTCCGGCTGTTGGGATGCCCGGGCTTGATCAGCACCTTGTCGCCTACCATAAGGAGTTTGTCGATCTCTTTTCTGTCAATAGATAACTGCATATTTTTTTTCGTTATGTTTCGCCGTGCAAATATACGCGATAAAACTTATTCCATGCATGAATGGGGAGAATTTTCAGGGTTCAGGATTCCATAATTCAGTCATTCAAAGATTACCCTGTTACAGCAAACGCCGAACATATATCTTTCACAGAACCCTGAAAGGGTGATATTGTTATAGACATTTTACAGAATCGTCGACGCACCGGGTTTTCGCGTCCGGAAAAGACGTGCAGCGGCATGTTCCCGAAACGTTCGGACGAAAAAAAGCATCCGGTTTTTATGCATTTGCGTGTAACTGGAGATTTAATGCTAACTTTGCCTTCATATTTGCAGACGATGAAAAAAGGTGTTATCGTATTAATATTAATGTATGTGATGTTCGAAATGTATTCGGGCATGGCGCAGGAAAGCGTCGTCAGGCTGTTTCCTGACGGCGCTCCGGGCGAAGACACGCTTTACGTGGAGGAGAGCGACGAAAACGGCCGCCGGGTGGCCGGCGAAACGGTGTTGCGGATCACCAACGTGGGCGATCCGGCCATCGCAATCTACGAGGCGCCGGAGGAACTGGCCGGCGGATCGGCCGTGATCGTCTGTCCGGGCGGCGGATACAGCAGGCTGGCATACGATCTGGAGGGCGAGGAGGTATGCCTGTGGCTGAATGAACTGGGCATCACGGCCGTGTTGCTGAAATACCGCGTGCCGCGGCGACCGGGACGGGCGAAACACGAGGCGCCGCTGCAGGACATTCAGCGCGCCGTCAGTTTCGTGCGCGCCAATGCGCTTCACCTGAATATCAGCGCCAACCGGATAGGCGTGATGGGATTTTCCGCCGGCGCGCATCTGTGCGTGACGGCCTGCAGTTCGTTCGAACACAGGACTTATCCCGAAACAGACGGGATAGATAAAATCAGTTGCCGCCCGGACTTCTGCCTGCTGGTGTATCCGGCATATCTCGACGGCGAGCATTTTCAACTTGCGCCGGAGATACACGTCTCGCCAAAAACTCCGCCTACGATGCTCATCCATACCGGAGATGACAGGCCATACATCAACAGCAGCCTGTTCTACTACTATGCGCTGAAAGAGGCAGGCGTCTCTGCCCGGATGCACCTGTACGGCAATGGCGGACACGGATACGGACTGCGCGACACGGGCGCAGCCGTCAACAGCTGGCCGGACCGCGCCGAAGACTGGTTTCGCGAACTTGGAATCATTGAATAACTGAATGACTGAATCTTTGAATCATCCGGGCGTAAAAAAACTTGGACGAATGACAATATACGCATACATGTTGCGTTATTAATTATGTTTTGAAAAAAAATATGGATGTATTGTTATATTGTAGATATTTGCAACTTAAAAAAAGATATTGTATGAGAAATAAATTTGTGCTGCCTGCATGTATCCTGCTGTCTCTGGCGTCCTGCAAGACGCCCAGGGATGTGGCATATTTTCAGGGAATAGATGATGTGTCCAAAGAGATGTTCGAGAAGATGAACCAGACGTACAACCCGAAGATATGCGAAGACGACATGCTGACGATCAACGTATCGTCGTGGGACCCGACAGTCACGGCGCCCTACAATCCGCCGGCATACAGCTATTACCAGCAGGGCGAACAGCAAATCAATACGGCGACGGTGGAAAATGTGTTCACTTACATTGTGGACAAGGAGGGCTGTATCAATTTTCCCGTGCTGGGACGGGTTCATGTGGCCGGACTGTCTACCCACGAAGCCAATGCCCGGCTGCAGGACATGATCCGTGATGCCGTCCCCGACGTGCTGGTGAATGTGCAGATTATCAATTTCAGGGTAGGGATTTTCGGCGAAGTGTCGCGTCCGAACGCCTACGTGATCAGAAACAGCCGGATTTCCATTCTGGATCTGATAGTCCTCGCGGGCGACCTGACCATCAATGCCAACCGCAAAAACCTGCTGCTGCTTCGCGACAACAACGGGGTGAAGGAATTTGCACGCTTCGACATGACCGACCCCGCCATTTTCGAATCGCCCTACTTCTACCTCCGTCAAAACGACCTCGTCTACGTGGAGCCGAACGACGCGAAGAAAAAGAATGCCAACTACAGTTCGGCGCAACAGTATTCGATGACCATCATCTCGACCGTCATGTCCGGCATATCCCTGATAGCGTCTACGGCGATAGCCATCATATCCATCAATAAAAACAAATAAGTAACAACACACACACGACAATCAAGCCAGTCTTATGGAAAAAGAAATAAAAGACAACGAAACCGTCGATCTGAAAACGATCATCGTGCGCTATATGCGCCAGTGGAAACTGTTTCTCGCGGTATTCATCCTCTCGTTCATCCCGGCCGTGCTGTATTTGACGTTTTATCCGCGGACGTACGAGTTCATGGCGCGCATTCAAGTGCAGGAAGATGCAGGGATTAGTCCGGCAGGGTTCGGACTGGGCGAGGCGGCCGGCATCATGAAATCGTTCGGCATAAGCGGCGGAAGCATGGGGTCGGTCAATATTGAAGACGAGATATCCATCCTGTCGTCGAGCCGGATCATAAGCCGGATGATTCTCGAACTGGGGCTGAATGTGGAATATACCGAGCCATACTCTTTTTACAGGATGTATCGCGAGGCGCCTCTGAAACTGACGATGGATTCCACGGCCATGCTGAGGCTGGACGACCAGTACAAGTTTACCGTTGCCGTCGCCAGGGGGAAAATCAACGTGAAGGTGAAGAGCAGGCTGGGAAAAAGGAAAGCGCGATTCACCTACAGTTCGCTGCCGGCAAAAATCGCGTTCGACGGGCAGGAGTTCACACTCGACTTTGACAACGACGGTTCGGCAGACCGGAATTTCAAGTTGAAAATCGTCTGCATGCCGGCCAACTGGCTGGCCGAATCCTTTGCGGACGAGTTTTTGATCGAAGAAATATCCAAGTCGTCGAACGTGATCGAACTGGGCTGTACCGACCATGTGCGCGAACGCGGAAAGGCAATGCTGGACGTGCTGATGCAGAAATACAACGAAGACGCCGCCGTATTCAAACGGGCAATGGACAATCAGATAATTACTTTCGTAGACGAACGAATCGAGGGCGTCATATCCGAACTTCGCGATGTGGAACGAAGCATAGAAGCGTACAAGGAGAAAAATCAGATGACGTTGCTGGAATCGGACGTCCTGTTCTATACGGAACAGATGAAGGAACTGCAGGTAAGGATGATAGAAATAGAAGCCCAGTTGCGCCTTATCAGCATGATGGATGAATACGTGAAAGACCCGGAAAACAAATACAACGTCATCCCGTCGCTGCTGTCGGTCGCAGAAGGCGAAAAGGGAAGCGCAATAGGTCTTTACAACGAGGCAATTCTGGAACGCGACCGTCTGCTGAAAAACTCGAATGAATCAAACCCCGCATTCAAAAGCATGAGCGCCCAGGTAGACAAACTGCGAGACGGCGTCTATCTGATGATAGAAAATGCGGAAAAGACCTGCCGTGAGACGCTGACCGACTTGAAGTCGAAGGAAAAAATACTGCTGGACAGGATGAAGAG
>JAIRLL010000008.1 GCA_031259505.1 Tannerella sp. | reverse complement strand
TTATCGGATACACGGGAGGCGGTCTGTTTTTGCCCTGTGAGCAGTCCATCGTTGCACATGTCTGTTATCGCAATTGTCATTCTGAAATATTTATGGCGTCAAAGGTAGAAATAAAATTTTAAACTGATATGCGGATGAAGGATTTTTTTTGCGATATTATTTTACCGGATTGCTTCGCAGTTCCGATGTGGAGGCGACATATACCCCGAACTGCGCTACGCTTGTAAGGGGTTATTTACATTCAAGTCGTTCGGTCTTCCGGACAGATACGAATTATGCGGTAACAGGCGTGTGAATCGCCCGTTGAAAATCCCGCGTGCAGTATCTCGTAAAAAAAACGTACCTTTGCGGCTGAACATAAACAGGATTCACAAAAATGACCCGACAGGAACTATTCACTCATATTACGCAAAAGCGTTCCTTCCTCTGCGTAGGGCTGGACACGGATATCCGTCTCGTCCCGCCGCATCTGCTGAGCGAGGCGGATCCCGTTTTTGCGTTCAACAGGGCTATTATCGACGCCACGGCCGAATATTGCGTGGCCTACAAACCCAACCTCGCCTTCTACGAGAGCCTCGGCGCCAAAGGCATCGAAGCATTCGAGAAAACCGTCGCCTACATCAGGACGCATCATCCCGACCAGTTCATCATTGCCGATGCCAAACGCGGCGACATCGGCAACACGGCCGCGCTTTACGCCCGCACGTTTTTCGAACGCGCCGATGTGGACGCCGTCACGGTAGCCCCCTATATGGGCGAAGACAGCGTCCGTCCCTTCCTCGTCGAAGGGCGGTGGGTCATTCTGCTGGCGCTCACGTCCAACAAAGGAGCGCAGGATTTCCAGTTGACCGAAGACGCGCAGGGCGAACGCCTGTTCGAAAAAGTCCTTACCAAATCGCAGGAATGGGCAACGGACGAGCAGATGATGTTCGTAGTCGGCGCCACACAGGGGCGAATGTTCCTCGAAATTCGCCGCCGCGCCCCCCGGCATTTTCTGCTCGTCCCCGGCATCGGCGCACAGGGCGGCTCGCTCGAAGAAGTATGCCGGTACGGGATGAACGAACAGTGCGGACTGATAGTAAATTCCTCTCGTGCAATAATCTATTCTGACCGGACGGAAGGCTTTGCCCGCGCGGCGCGTCGCGAGGCGCAGAAAATACAATCGGAAATGGCCGGATATTTAAGCGCGTAAGAACTAAAATAATACTAAAAAGAATGCGTATGCGAAAAATTATTCTCAACTTTGTCCGGTTTTTGTCAAAAGAACGGCAGTCACAAGCGTTTTTTTCTGCCGTCTTTTTTCAGGCAACGAAAAAATAATAACAAATAAAAAATGGAATTTTCTGCTGAAGAACTGGCAACTGTGCTTAATGGAAAGATAGAAGGTAATCCGAAAGAAAAAGTGAACCGTTTCTCGAAAATCGAAGAAGGCGGGGAAGGTTCGCTTACTTTTCTGGCGAATCCTAAATATGAGCGCTATCTTTATCAGAGCGATGCCAGCATTATACTCGTGAATGACGACTTTACGCCCACTGCACCCGTTCGCGCGACGCTGATTCGCGTGCCCAACGCCTACGCCGCGCTGGCCACGCTGATGAGCATGGTCGAACAGACGCAGCAGGAACACAGGACAGGCATCCATCCGTCGGCATGCATTGCCGCGTCGGCGCAGGTGGGCGCAAGCAGTTTCGTCGGCGCCATGACCGTTGTCGGCGAGCATGCCGTCATCGGCGAACGCTGCGTCGTGCATCCCTTTGCCTGCGTAGGCAATCATGTGACGATCGGCGACGATACCATCATTTATCCACATGTCACCCTCTACGACCGCAGCACAATCGGACAGCGATGCATCATCCATGCCGGAGCCGTCATCGGCGCCGACGGATTCGGATTTGCACCCGAAGGACAGACGTACAGAAAAATTCCCCAGACAGGCAATGTGGCGCTGGAAGACGACGTGGAAATCGGCGCAAACACGGCAATAGACCGCGCCGTCATGGGTTCGACCGTCATCAGGCGCGGCGTGAAGCTGGACAACCTGATACAAATCGGTCATAACGCGGAAATCGGCGAAGATACCGTAATGGCAGCGCAGGCCGGCGTGGCCGGATCGGTAAAAGTCGGCAAGCACTGCATGTTCGCCGGACAGACCGGCGTGGCCGGACATCTGCATATCGGCGACGGCGTCGTCATCGCCGCCCAGTCGGGCGTCATGCGCAACCTGCCGCCGAACGAAACCGTGATGGGAACGCCTTCGCTGCGCTCCAAAGACTTCTTCCGTTCGACAGCCATATTCAACCGGCTGCCCGAAGTCTACAGAACGCTGAACCGCCTGCAGCGGGAAGTGGAAGAACTGAAAAGCAAGATAACTACATAAATATAAAATAACTTCAAAACATATGCACAAACAAAAGACGATAGCAGCCGGATTTTCATTGCGTGGAAAAGGATTGCATACGGGATTGAACATTCACGTGCGCTTCCTCCCCGCCCCCGAAAATCACGGGTACAAAATCAAACGCATCGACATCGAAGGCGAACCGGTGATCGACGCCCTTGCCGAAAACGTCATCCACACGCAGCGAGGCACGGTGGTCGGTAAAAACGGCGTACAGGTCGGGACAATCGAACACGCCATCGCCGCGCTGTATGCCGCCGAAATCGACAACTGCCTGATAGAAGTCGACGCACCCGAATTTCCGATACTCGACGGCAGCGCGCGCTTCTTCTCCGAAGCCATCGAACAGGCAGGAAGCGAAGAGCAGAATGCCCCGCGAGACTACTACATCGTCCGGCACAAGATTGAAGTGGCAGACGAAAAAAGCGGCTCGTCGCTCGTGATTCTCCCCGACGACAAGTTCAG
>JAIRLL010000351.1 GCA_031259505.1 Tannerella sp. | reverse complement strand
AAGATTTCATGGACAGTCGATGAAGAAAGTCATGTGACCATACTGGGATGTTAAAATTCATTTTTGAAACTTTCCTGTGTCATCTGTCATCTTTCCATCTTCAATGCGGTAAAAACGCTGATTGGTAGTGGGAGCATTTAATCCGCCCAGGCGTTCCACGTATGCGCCGAGTTTGATATAATCGAAATTCGTCAGCGAAACGCCTGCCGGCAGGGCATCCTTGCCCGAATACCAGCCCGTCTTTATGTTTCCGCCCTTCTGTCGCCTGACGAAACCGGCCAGCCGGCATACTTCGCGCGGTTCGGCATCGCCGCCCATGAAACAGACGCAGGTGATGGCGCTGCCGTACTTTGCGAGCCACCCGGCGAGAACGGTTTCGTCCACCGTTTCGCCTGTATCTTCCTGCAAGTGCGGGCTGTGACATCCTTTGCAACGGTTCGGGCAGCCCGTCAGACTGACTGCCAGCGTTACTTCGCCGGGGATTTCCTGAAAAACAATATCAAAACTGATGTACCGTAACATGTCACTGACCGCTAACCGTTAACCGCTGAATAATGCCGTCTTGCCGCCTCCTCCTGCCTGCTTTGTGAAAAATTGCTGATACGTTTCATATAGCCGATGATGCGGGTCAGGTAGTCCAGATTGCGACTGCCACATGTAGGACATTCGTACAGGCGACGCTTGTCGATGTGTCCGCAGTCGTTGCAGACCGTATTCGGAATATTGAACGTGAAATAATTGCAGCCTTCCTGTGCGGCCACGCGCAGTAGTTGACGGTACTGTTCCCGGCTCAAATGTTCTTCCAGATTGAGATGCAGCGCCGAACCGCCCGTCAGGTGTTCGATATATTTGCGGCCATGCAGGCGGAACTTGTCCACAATGTTCAGCGAGCCGTCTTCTACGATATAAAAATAACTGTTGTAGCAGTCGCGGTTTACCTTGTAACCGTCGCGTTTGTCCCACAAGGCATGTTTCACTCCTACGTTTTCGGCAGGAATCATTTCGCAGTTGAACATCACGTCCTGCGTCCGGTGACGTCTGTTGCAGGTCTCAACCAGTCCGAGCACCTGTTGCACGAATGCAGCGTATTTCGGATTGTCGGTAATTTCAATGCCCATAAATTCAGCGGCTTCCACCAGCCCGTTCACCCCGATGGTGAGATATTGCCGGCTCATGCTGATATATCCTGCGGTGAAGAGGGGCAGCATGCCTTTTTCGTACATGTATTTCAGGTTTTCGTTGTAAGCCAGTTGCACCCTGTGCATCAGCGCAACGATTTCTTCGAGGAAAAACACGTAGTGTATGCCTTCGCGTGCGGCGTGTTGAATACAGCGGTTCAGGTTGATGGTGAGTACGCTTTTCGAGCCGGTAGACACACCGCCCGCTCCCAGCGTGTAGCTGAAACCGTTGTCCTGAATCTCGTTGCGCAGGCGGCAGCAACTGCTCAGCGAATCGGCGCTGTCGCTCATGTAGGTGAAAAACGAATGCCCTTCGGCATACATTTCCGCAGTGAAATCGCCGTATTCACTGTCTTTTGCATCTCCGTTTTCGGTCAGCAGGGCCATTGTTTCTACGGGAAATGTCAGCACGGAGCGGGTACGCTCCCTGTTGAACCATTTCATAAAATGCTTCTGCAGCCAGTTGAGCGAATTCCAGTCGGGACGGCTGCCGTCGGGGAATACGAAATCACCGAACAGGCTTTCGAAATAATAGCGGTCGTAATAGGATATGTTCCAGAATACGGCCTGGAAGTTCCGTGCACCGGTAGGCTGATTGATGGAATAAACGATTTGCTCGAAGCAGTCGGTGATGACCTTGTCGAGCGTGCGCTGCTTTTTTGACAAGTCCACCACTTTGTCCGTGTGCAGGTAATAATCCTGTCCGTATTCCAGTCCGATAAAGTAATTCATATACATCAGAAACTCCGGCGTGGCACATGCGCCGCTCAACATGCAGGAAACCATGAAAACCATGTTTACAAACCCGCCGCAAAACGATTTCAGGTTGGTGGGGGCTTTGGAATTGCCGCCGATAGAAGTTGTTCCGCCAATCAGCCAGGGATACATCGTGATGCTGGCGCAGTAGTTGGCGAGGCTGGTTTCGTCATTTTTGTAAATATAATGACTGTTCAACAACTCAATGTATTTATCGGCCACTTCTTTGCCATACATTTCCTTCAGGCGGTCGGTGAGCATCCGGCGGTTAAGGCGGATGAAACTGGACTTGGGCAGTTCGCCGATGAGCGTGGCCATGTTTTTGTTTTCCACATTCGCGTTGGCGTCGTATTTGCTGCCCGAGGCCGCATTGGAAGCGTCGCAGTAATCCATCAGGAACTTGAGCCTGTCGCGCACTTCGCGGTCTTCCAGGTGCTTTTGCCTGTAAAGCATGTAGGACTTGGCCACGGCGTAGTAGCGCTCCGACATCAGGGCGACTTCCACCTGGTTTTGAATATCCTCCACCGTGCTGCCGTGGCTGATGCTTATCCGGCTCAGGATGTTCGTAATCACGTCCTGCGTGGCGAAACTGCCTACCGACAGGAATGCTTTTGCGATGGCGTTTCTGATTTTTTCGATGGAAAATGCTTCCTGTTTCCCATCCCGTTTGATGATAAATATTTCCATAATGATTCAATGATTAGCAGTTAATGATTCCGTTTCATGCTCCGTTACGCCGCCCGGCGTACCGCTGCGAAGAACCTGTCCGGACAGGACAGATTCCTTCTTCTCCATGCACAAATGCCTGTACAGAACCACAGTCTTCACTGCAAACTTAAAACTCTTTTCTCCCGGTACATTCTGTTTCATATTCCCGTATCCATAAAAAAACAATCACTAATCACGCAGTTTGCCTCAAGTTTTATTTCCCGAAAACTTTCGACGTATCCGTTCTGGCAGGTCTTCTGACT
>JAIRLL010000283.1 GCA_031259505.1 Tannerella sp. | reverse complement strand
GACGACCCCATTTGATTTGGGGACGACCCCATTTGAGATGGGGACGACCCCATTCGATTTGGGGACGACCCCATTCGATTTGGGGACGACCCCATTCGGAGGACTGTCATTGAAAAGATTGTTTTGTAATATTTCTTCTCGTATACAGGAGTGAGACGCTCTCGCCGGCAGGAGCGTTTATCGCACGACTTCCGGAGTTCCGCCAGGACATCCTTGCCTAACGGAGCATTGGTCACTTTGCGTTCGGTCGTCTTTGTATCCCAAAGACAAAAGTCGTCGTGATGTTTTGTCAGGAACAGGATGTAACCCATTCCGGCTTCTTTGGCGGTTTTTGCCCACTGGTCGGCATCGACTTTTTTTGCAGGAAAGAGCTTGGCATAATTCGTATCTTTACTTGCGCAATTGCTGCCGACGTTATTATCATGCCGGCTAAAATAATACTTGCTAAAATCTTTTTCATATCTCATAACCTTTCCGGTACGTTCCTCTTGCGAGTTCGTTCGCTTTTTTATCGTTGAGGAATTTTTCGGTCTTCCCGTCGAACAGCAGATGTCTGTTTCCGACACGGTAAGCGATGTTGCCCATGTTGACGAGCGTCGAGCTTTTGTGACACTCTCCGATTTCGCCGTTCGGCGTCCTGCGACTGCGAATACATTCGATGAAATTCTTCTGATGCGCGTTGTCGGGGAATACGGCGCCATCTTCTGCCACAATCTGATCGCCGGGGCCGATGACCTGCCAGCCGCCGCCGTGACGTCCGAGATACATCAGTCCTTCGGTTCCGTAGATTTCCACGCGGGCGGAATAGTTGCGCCAGTTCGGGAAACGTGTTGCGTCGTTGCGGATGTCGCCGGGCGCTTTCTGCATGTATTTGAAAGATGTACCGCCGTCGGCAGTCAGCGTATATTCGTCGAACTCGAATACTACGGATTGAAACTCCGGCGTCTCGCCCGTACCGCCGTAGGTGTAGTTTCCTCCCCATGAATAGACCGATTTCGGATGCGGCGGGTCGCCGAGAACCATACGGGTAAAGTCTAAGGTGTGCGAAGCCTCGTCGTCGAGTTTGCCGCCGCTGTATGCCCAGTAGTTTTGCCAGCCGCCGCGTCCGTGTTCGCTTACGATAGACGGACTGAACGGACGGTAAGGTGCGGGACCAAGCCATTTATCCCAGTCGAGCCATGCAGGGACAGGCGTTTCGGGAGCTTCGACGAATTTGCTGTCGCCAAGCATGAAATACGTCTTGACGGTAACGATTTTCCCGATTTTCCCGCTTTTGATATACTCCCGCGCCGAAAAGCCCTGCGAGGCGCTCCGGTTCTGCAATCCCGCCTGCACGATGCGGTTGTATTTGGCGGCAGCCTCGACTAATTTGCGGCTCTCAAAGATATTGACGGAAAGGTTTTTTTCGACATACACATCTTTGCCTGCCTGACATGCGCGGATGGCAGCCGGACAATGCCAGTGTTCCGGCGTGGCTATCCATACGGCGTCCACGTCTTTATCGTCGAAGATGTAGCGCATGTCTTCCGTCGTTTCGGGACGGTAGCCGAATGTCTTTTCGACTGTTGCCTGCGCTTTTGCCAGTTTGGTGCGATTGACGTCGCACACGGTTTTGATTACCACGTTTTCGTTGGTCTTGCAACAATTGATGATACACCCTAACCCACGGTCTCCGCAACCAATCAGGGCAAGTACAATCTTGTCATTTGCGCCTGCGACGGATTTACTCCCAAACAGGGGCGCGTTTCCCAGCGCTATTCCGGCTACTCCCGCCGCCGCGCCGATTTTTAAAAATTCTCTTCTATACATTATTTTTATTCATTAAATTAATTATACAAATTCATTTACGATTGTTGATTTTAGATTGTTGCTTACGCACGCTGTGAATTACCAGCCGGCATCGCCCAAATCTAAAATCTAAAATTTTGTCCCTCAGACAAAAGATACTCCACCGTGTTGAACATCAAATTACGAAAGCTTTCGATTTTCCAGTCGTCCCAGTGACCAAGCGAGGTGTAGATAATCTTGTCGCCATTGAGCCAGAAGACCGGTTCGAGTGGCTGACCGGGATTTGAGCCTGTCAGCAATACCTGTGCTTTCGCCGATCGCAAAGGACTGCACTGGTACAGCCAGTTCAGACTGTTGAACGGTTTGACGCCCTTCAGCAAAGGATGGTTTTCCATTCCCGGAACGATGGCGATATCCGTGCCTTCTTTGAGATGCGGATAATGCCCGTGATAGTTTCCGCCCCAGATGTCTTTGTCCAACTCGGTCCACTGCTCCAGGAACTCGGACGCTTTTTCGGTCGCTTCGACAATGCCGCCGCCTTCGCGAGGCACGTTACCCTGAGCGTCGAAGGCTACCGACGATGTGCGTATTCCCAATACCGGACGTCCGGAGGCGACATACTGTTTTATCATCGCCATTTTTTTCGGTTCGAGAGCGCGCCGGCGAATAAACAGGACAGCAAGGTCGGCGTCTTCGAGGATTTGCAGATTTTCGAGATTATGCCGTCCTTCGCCCTTCATTTTCGGAACACCCAGAGCAAAATCGCAGTGAATGTTTTTCAATGTCAAATCGTGCGCAAACTCCGGCAAACATTGATTGGCGTGATACTCGCCTTCTGCCGTGAGAAATGCAATGCGTTTGCGACTGTCGCCGGAAAACTTAAACTGTTTCGTTCCCGTAAAGTCTGTCGAAACAATCGTCGGACAAACATACGTCTCAATATACTCAACCATCAGGTCGAGACCGGAATAGTGGTCGACAAAAGGCGCTTTCGCGGGATTATACATCAGGTCGGTCATGTCGCGCATCAGGACGACGTTCATCCCCATACGCTCCATCGCCCGCAATCCGAACGAACGCGCTATGACGCACATATTCGT
This sequence comes from Tannerella sp., assembly GCA_031259505.1. GTDB lineage: Bacteria > Bacteroidota > Bacteroidia > Bacteroidales > Tannerellaceae > Tannerella. The sequence goes on along the minus strand of JAIRLL010000283.1, from coordinate 1,221 downwards.
CGCCACGCCGGTCAATATCACGTTTTTGATTCCCCGCTTTTTGAAATATGCGCCAAGTTCCGCGCCCGAATCGCTGATAAGGTCGCCGGCTTCGATTGACAGCGTCTCGCTTTGCCTTGTCCATGCTTTGTGCGGCTTGCAATCTTTGCTTTCGCATCCTTCGTCGGAGTCATCGACAGGCCACACGGCGTTTGCCTCCGAAGGCAGTTTATTTCCGTTGGCTAAGGCTGACAGTTTTGCGTCGCGGTACTTCTTCGCTTCCCTGCGTTGCGGATAATCTTTGTAGTAATCCATGCAATCGCTTGGCGCGTGTACGATTTTTACGCCTTTGCTGCGTGCGTCTTTCACAACCTGCTCCAGCGCGACGGCTAATTCGCCGAAACGGGCGTTGCTATGGTCGCACCAGTGTTTATCCCACATATCGCAGATGATAAGCGCCGTTTCGGAAGGCTTCCATGTTTCTATCCTGTTGATTGCCATCCATGCGCCTTCGCCCCCTTCCCAGTCGGACGGAACGCGCTCCTGCATCGATACGCGTAACTGTGTTTGTTGCTCTTTGGCAACAGCCGGCTTGCTCTGCGCCGCGGCAGTTGTCATCATACCGACTAAAATAATACTTGCTAAAATCTTTTTCATCATTTACCTATTTAATTATTAACTCTTGATTTTCTTTGTGTTCCCTTGTGTCTTTTTTTTAACCACAAAGGCGCTAAGAACACAAAGATTTCACTCTACATCAATTTTAAACGTCCAGGCATATTCACAGGGACGGTTTTCGGCTGATTGCAGAGCGTCGGGGATTTCGACTCGGACGCCGCCGCCATCAGCCAAACTCCATTTCAACGGCTTACTGTATCCCAGCAGTCGCACTTTGCTTTTTTTCTTTGGCGTGACGGAAGGAATGACTAATTCCTTTTCGGGAAATTTCTCTGCGAAGGCATAGACGGTTTTATTGTCTTTGCTGCGGGTAAATTTCAGATTGTCTTCCTGCCACACGTCCCGCGCGCGGGTTTCGTAGATACCCGTGCCGTTCACTTTCAGCCATTGCCCGACGGCTTCGAGCTGTTCTTTTGCCTTCGGATGAAAATTACCTTTTTCGTCGGGACCGAGGCAAACCATGAAACTGCCGCCTTTCGCAACGCAATCAATCAGGTTATGAATCACCCACTGATGCCCTTTATAGTTATCCGGATTCGGGTCGTAAGAAAACTGTTATGCCAG
>JAIRLL010000081.1 GCA_031259505.1 Tannerella sp. | reverse complement strand
CGCCTGCGCCTTTTCCAGATTGTCGTTGACGGCGGCAAGCCGGGCGTTCAGGTAGTTTTGCTGTGCGGTGAGGACTTCGATGTAAGTTGCTTCGCCTGCGCGGAGAAGTTCCTGCGTATATTCCACCGCCTTGCGCAGCGATTCAATTTGTCCGGCGCGGACGCCGGCTTTTTCATGCGCCTTTTCGCAGGTAAAGAGTATATCGGACACTTCGCCCGCCGCCGTCAGCGCCGTTTTACGGAAATTCAGAAGCGCTTCGTCTTCCTGTGCCTTCGTTATTTTCACCTGCGCACGCAGTTGATTGCCGGCAAACAGAGGCTGCGTCAGTCCGCCGATGATGTTTGCAAACAGATTTTCGGGACGGAAAAAATCCGTCAGCGACGCCGCGCCATAACCGGCCATCGACCCCGAACCGAGGGTGAGCGACGGATAGAGGGCTGCCTGCGCCGCATGATGCAGTTCGAAAGCCGTACGGAACTGAAGCTCTGCCGCACGCACGTCGGGACGCAACGCCAGCATCTGTGCCGGAACGCCATGGGGAACCGGCGCATCGGGCGCTCGCCACGTGTCGAACGACCGTCGTACAATCGTGCCGGGCTTGCGTCCGAGCATCACCGACAACGCATTCTCCATCCTGTATATCGCAAGTTCAAGATTCAGCGCCGACGCCTGTGTGGAAAGTTTCAGAGCCTTGCTCTGTTCCACCGCGGCGGCGTTCAACATGCCGGCGTCCATCATCGCCTGCATCGAACGGTGGCTGTCGTCCAGCAGGCGGACAGTCTCGTTCGAAATACGCAACTGTTCGTCCAGCGCCATCAACGTATAGTAGGAGGTCGCAATTGTGGAAACCAGCGACGTCTGTATCAGCCGCCTGTATTCATGGCTGTTCAGATACTGCGCATATTGCGCCTTCGCCTGACGGTTGAGTTTGCCCCACAAATCCACTTCCCACTGCACCGCCACACCGAGACGGTACTGGCTGCTGCCGTAACCCAGCGCGTCGACGACGCCCTCCTGCACGCTTGTCCGCGCATGTGTCACCTGTCCGTTCAGCGAAGCCACGGGGAAATATGCCGCGCGGGCTACCTGCAACCCTGCCTCTGCCGACTGAATCCGCAGATACGCTACGCGAAGGTCCGGGTTCGCACGCAGTCCCTCCCCGATAAGGCTTTGCAGGTTTGTATCCGTGAAATACTCCGGCCAGGGGATGGCGGCGACGGTTGTCGTGTCGCCGAGACCGTAACCGGAGCGATACAGGTCTGCCGTATCTGTCTCCGGCGACTGATACCTGTTGACTGTCTGACACGAAGAGACACCCGCGGCAAACACCACTCCAATCACCGCAACCGGCGCGGCATTAATCAGACCCGACCTGGAAAATTTCTCCTGAATCAGTTGAAATATAATATACAGCGAGGGTACGACCAGCACTCCGAGCAGCGTACCCGTCAGCATCCCGCCGATGGCCGAGATGCCGATCGAACGGTTGCCGATTGCACCGGCGCCCGATGCGAACGCCAGTGGCAGCAATCCGAAAATAAGGGCGAACGACGTCATCAGAATCGGACGCAGCCGCGCCACCGCTCCCTGTACTGCCGCTTCGACTATGCCCATCCCCTGACGCCGGCGCTGAACGGCATATTCCACAATCAAAATTGCATTCTTTGCAAGCAGACCTATCAGCATGATCAGCGAGATCTGTACATAAATATTGTTTACGATTCCCGTACCCATCGACATCCCTCCGTATATAAACACATACACGCCCGCCAGACCGATTGGCAACGAACATATCACCGCCAGCGGCAGGATATAACTCTCGTACAGCGCCGCCAGCAGCAGATAGACGAATATCAGGCAGAGCGCCAGAATCATGTAGGTCTGCTCGCCGCTTTTCACTTCTTCGCGCGTCATTCCCGAAAAATCGTATGTGAAATTATCGGGCAAGACCTCTCCGGCCACATCCTCGATCGCCCGGAGCACATCGCCGTTGGCATAACCTCCCACGTAGTTGGGCATAATCGTAAGGCTCATGGACGAATACATGTTGAAACGGTTCAGCGTCTGCGGAGCGGTCACATCGCGAACGGTCAGAAATTCCGTCACGGGAGCCATTTCTCCCGACGCCGTACGGACGAAATACCCGCTCAGGTCTTCCAGTTTCTCACGGTATTCGGGCGACGCCTGCACCATCACGCGGTACTGTTTGCCGTAGAGGTTGAAATCAGACACGTACATGCTGCCCACATACGCCTGCAGCGTGCTCATCACCTGTCCGAGCGTCAGGCCGGCTTCCTTGATTTTGGGAATATTGGCTTCGAGTTGCTTTTGCGGGAAATTCGGGTTGAACGTCGTCATCGCCATCAGCACCTCCGGACGCTCACGCATGGCGTCAAGGAAGCGGTTGGTCACGTCGAAAAAACGGTATATGTCGCCGCCCGTGCGGTCCTGCATCTGCAATTCCACTCCGTTACTAAGCCCGAAACCCTGCAGCGTAGGCGTGCCCATGAAAATAAATGTGGCATCCTTGATGTGCGCCGTTCTTTCCTTCAAGATGGCAGTCACTTCGTTTGTCGTGATTTTTCGCTGATTCCACGGGTCCATTTTCAACTGGACGGTCGCATACGAACTGCCCGTTCCGCTCATGAAGTTCACACCGACAAGCGAGGCCACGTGGCTTACGTGTTCAATCTCTTTCGCAATACCGGTCACTTCGGACACGATCGCCTGCGTCCTGTCCAGCGAAGCGCCCGGCGCCAGCGTCACCATTCCCATCACACCGCCACTGTCTTCCTGCGGCACGAATCCCGACGGAATGATGCGCATCAGAGAGAAAAGAAGCAGCGTCATGCCTGCGATAAGCGTCACCGTAATCCAGCGGTGACGGCGTTTCCCCAGAAAATGCAGCGAACGGCGATAGCGGTCGGTCACCAGCCGAAAGCCCGCATTGAACATAGTGGCAAAACGGGTAAATACGTTCTCCCGCTTTCCGCCCGTGGCGTGGTGGCTGCGCAGGAAAATGGCGCACAGGGCGGGACTTAGCGTCAGGGCATTCACGGCGGAGATAAGAATCGAAACGGCCAGCGTCAGCCCGAACTGTTTGTAAAACACGCCCGACGTCCCGCCAATGAAACTGACGGGAATAAACACGGCCGACATCACCAGCGTAATCGAAATGATGGCGGGCGCAATCTCGCGCATTGCCTTGAGCGCCGCCTCACGCGCATTGGTCATTCCGGCGTCCAACTGCGCATGGACGGCCTCGACCACCACGATCGCATCGTCTACCACGATCCCGATAGCCAGCACCAGCGCAAAAAGCGTCAGCAGGTTTACGGAAAACCCGAACAGTTCGAGGAAGAAAAACGTCCCTACGATGGCAACCGGCACCGCAATGGCTGGAATAAGCGTCGAACGGAAATTCTGCAGAAACACGAGCACCACGGCAAACACAAGAAGAAATGCCTCCAGCAACGTATGTATCACCTTTTCGATCGAAGCGTCAAGAAATTCGTTTGCATCCTGCACGTAAACAATTTTCAGCCCCGGCGGAAACGAAGCTTCGGCCGATTTCAGTTCCGACTTGATATTGTTGATGATTTCCTGCGCATTGGAACCTGCCGTCTGGTTGATGCCGATGGTTACGGATTCGTTTCCGTCCAGTCGCGAAACGACGTTGTAATTGAGTGCGCCGAGTTCGACCCGCGCCACGTCGCGCAGGCGAAGAATCCGGCCGTTTGCCGAGCGCACGACGACGTCTTCGTATTCGACTGCGGATTTCAAACGGCCTGTATATTTTAACGTATACTGAAAACTCTGTTTGCTTTCCTGTCCCAGTTCGCCGGGGGCTGCTTCGATATTTTGCTCCTGCAGGGCGGAGATGACTTCCTGCGGCGTAATCATGTATACGGCCATCACGTCGGGTTTCAGCCAGATACGCATCGAGTAGTCGCGTGCGCCGTATACGTTGGCGTCGCCCACGCCCTTGACGCGCTTGATGGGCGGCAGAAGGTGGATGTTGGCGTAGTTCTGCAAAAACGTCTGATCGTATTCGGGATTGTCCGTCGTAAAGTTAATCATCAGTATCGTAGAACTCTGCTGCTTGCGGACGGTCACGCCGATCTGCGTCACTTCCTGCGGCAGACGGGGCGTGGCGCGCGCCACCTGGTTTTGCACGTTC
>JAIRLL010000388.1 GCA_031259505.1 Tannerella sp. | reverse complement strand
GACAGCCGGGCGAGCGTCAGCCTCAACGGCCGGATGGCAGAATGCGTTTACCTGCCCTTCACCACCCTGCAGCAGACTTCGGTGCAGGGCGACGTGATACACGTGCTTTTTATCTCCGTCGAATCGAACTATCCGATTCCGAAACTGATAGACGAAGTGACGTCCATCCTGAAAGTGCAAAACGAGATAGCCCCGTCCGACCCGCAGGCCGTACGGGCGCTGAACATCGCCGCGCAGTTCGAAACGTTCGAAAACCTCTTTGCCGGCATCGACATCCTTGTCTGGATCGTAGGCATGGGAACGCTGCTCGCCGGCGTAATCGGCATCAGCAACATCATGATGGTGACGGTCAGGGAACGAACAAAAGAAATAGGCGTACGCCGCGCGCTTGGCGCCAAACCGTTGAACATCATCTCGCAGGTGATGAGCGAAAGCCTCCTGCTCACCGCCATGGCCGGTCTGCTCGGACTGAGCCTGGGCGTTTTCCTGCTGGATTTGGTAAGCAGGATGATTGCAGCCCAGCCGCAGCAGGAAGGACTGAATATCTTTACGAATCCCGAAGTACATATCCGGACTGCCGTAGCCGCCACGGTCATACTGCTGGCAAGCGGACTGCTGGCCGGACTGATTCCCGCCTGGAGGGCAATGCAGATCAAGGCGATCGACGCCATCAGGGAGGAATGACCGAATAACAGAATTTTTGAATATTAAATTATAAGTATGGCAAAGAAGAATCGTTTATTTAAGAAAATCGTGCGTATCTTTTTCCTGTCTCTGACGGGACTGATCGTAATCGGAACGTTTTATTTTCTCTGGAAGAAGGCGCAGCCGGTTGTGACCGTCTACGAAATCGTCACGCCAAAGCGCGATACGATCGAAACGAAAACCGTAGCGACGGGCAATGTCGAACCGCGCTACGAAGTGTTGATTAAACCGCAAATTTCCGGTATCATCTCCCGCCTGCTGAAAGAAGCGGGACAGATGGTGCAGTCGGGCGAAATCATTGCGCAGATCAAGGTCATCCCCGAGATGGTGCAGTTGAACAACGCCGAATCGCGCGTCAATCTGGCAGAAATCAGTCTGCGGCAGATAGAAGAAGTATTCCGCCGCGACGAACAGCTGTTCGAGCAGCATGTGATCTCGCGCGAAGAATACGAAGTCTCCAAAGCCACCTTCGACAAGGCGAAGGAAGAAAAAGCCAACGCCCTGAGCGCGCTGGAAATCATCCGCGACGGCATTGCGAAAAACTCCAGCGTGGAAAGCACCACGCAGATACGCAGCACCATATCCGGCATGATTCTCGACATCCCCGTCAAGGAAGGAAACTCCGTGATTCAGAGCAATAACTTCAACGACGGCACGACGATTGCATCGGTAGCCAACATGAACGACATGATTTTCCGCGGCAATGTGGACGAAACCGAAATCGGACGCATCCGCGAAGGAATGCCCATCAAACTGGTCATCGGCGCAATAGAAAACAAAACCTTCGACGCCGTGCTGGAATACGTTTCGCCCAAAGGCGTGGAAAAAAGCGGCGCCATACAGTTCGAAATCAAGGCGGCGGTACAGATCCCCGAAGGCGACTTTATCCGCGCAGGCTACAGCGCCAATGCCGAAATCGTCCTCAAACGCGCCGAAGACGTGCTGTCCGTGCTCGAAAGCGCTGTCGAATTTAAAGGCGACTCGGCCTTCGTGCAACTGCTCAAACAGGAAACACCCGAACAACTGTTCGAACGTCGCTCCGTCAAAACAGGGCTGAGCGACGGCATCAAAATTGAAATCACCGACGGACTGACCCTCGACGACCGAATCCGCGGGGCAGCCATCGACCCGAAAAAACAGAAAGAATGACTCAACAACCGAATAACCGAATAACTGAACGGGTATGAGAATGACAAAATTATTATTGCTGCTGTGCGTCTGTCTGGGAGCAGACGCGCAGAACCGGCAATGGACGCTGGAAGAATGCATACGCCATGCCGTCGAACACAACATAGACCTCAAGATGCAGGCGCAGGAACAGCAGCTTCGCGAAATCGAACTGAGTACAAGTAAAAACAGCTGGCTGCCCAACCTGAATGCAGGCGTCGGGCAGAATTTCGACTTCGGACGCTCGGAATCGCGCGACGGCATCATCGTCGACCGCACGTCGGCAAACTCGTCGGGGACGCTGCAAACGAGCATGCCCGTGTTCGACGGTTTCAAAATCATCAACGACATTGCCGCCCGTAAACTCAATCTCCGGGCTGCCACCGAAGCGCTCAACAAGGCGAAGGAAGATTTATCCGTCAACGTAGCGTCTTATTTCCTGCAGGTGCTGTACACCAAGGAGATTCAGGCCGTAGCCGGGTTGCAGGTCGCGCTGACGGCCGAACAGATCGGGAAAACGGAAGCGCTCGTGCAAACGGGCAAGGTGCCCGCCTCGCAACTGTACGACATCCGGGCGCAACTGGCAAAAGACGAAGTGGCGCTCACCGAAGCCAAAAACAACGTCCGCCTCGCGCTGCTCGACCTCGCCCAGGCGCTCGAACTGGAACGGCTGGAAAAGGATTTCGACGTCGCCTCGCCCGAAATAAAAGACGTGATTGCCGAAAACATCGAAAGCCTCGTCCCGCCCGAAGAAATATACAGCCGCGCGGTAGCCGTCAAGCCGCAAATCAAACAGCAGGAATATTTGCTCGAAAGCCAGAGGCGGATGCTCAAGGTGGCGCAGGCAGGCTATTATCCGAAACTCAACCTCAACGCAAGCTACAACAACGGATACTATCGCTACACGGGCGACAGCAAGATCGTAAACACGCCGTTTGCTGACCAGTTGAGAGAAAACGAACGGAAAACCGTCGGGCTGAGCCTGACGATCCCCCTCTTCAACCGTTTCGAAGTGCGCAACAGCGTACGCACGGCGCGCGTAAACATCGCCAGCCGCGAACTGATGATGGAAAACAGCAAAAAAGCGCTCTACAAGGAAATACAGCAGGCATATTACAACGCCGCCGCCGCACAGGAAAAATACATCGCCTCGAGCCGCGCCGTCGAAGCCGGCCTGCAGTCGTTCCGCCACGCCGAAGCACGCTACGAAGCCGGCAAGAGCGCCGTGTTCGAATACAACGAAGCCAGAACGAAATACGCCCAAAGCCTCTCCGAACAGGCGCAGGCAAAATACAACTTTATCTTCCGCGCAAAAATCCTGGACTTCTACAGCGGAATACCGATTGCGCTGTGAAAAACAGATGGAATGTTTTATTTCAACACTGAGACACGGAGGGCGCGGAGAGATTTTTCTCCGTGCCCTCCGTATTTGAAATCATTTCTCACCGGCATTGCATGTTATACTGTGCGCGGCATAAATTTGCGAATTTAAGTTATTCAGTCATAAGTGATAAGTCGTAAGTGATAAGTCATAAGTCGTAAGTCGTAAGGGGTATCATCTTTCGACTTTCTCAATCATTCCCCGAGAGATGAACGCCAAAAATCGAAAAAAGCAAGCCCGTCACTACAGAGAATGAAACCGTCTCTCAAGAGATGGAATCCAAAAAACGGGAAAATGGAAACAAAACATCAAGAGATGAAAAAAAATGCAGATAGACAGAAAAAAAATCTCAAGAGACAGAACCCTCCTGTCAAGAGATGGAACTGAAAAACGGGATTATGAAAAAAAATCTCTCAAGAGATGGAAACAAAATATAGACAGACGGTTTTAATCTCTGTAGTGTCGGCGACCTTTTTCGGCGCATGACCTTTAGATGCAAAAGTAGATTTGTTATATACTGCGCACGGCATAAATTTAAGTCATAAGTCATATCAGCTTTCGACTTTCTCAAT
>JAIRLL010000386.1 GCA_031259505.1 Tannerella sp. | reverse complement strand
TAATGCCATCAGAACTGCCTCTCCGCAAGCAAGTCGCCCTGGAGATGTTTCGGCGCATCCGAAAGAACCGGGCGAAACTCCACGAGTTGCGCATGCTTTTCTGGGAATGTACGTTGAGGTGCAACGCCGCCTGCCGCCACTGCGGGAGCGACTGCCGAGCCTCGGCGACGCAGCCCGACATGCCGGCAGAGGATTTCCTGCGCGTGATCGACGAACTGACGCCGTTCGTCGATCCGAACCGTGTCATGGTCATCTTCACCGGCGGCGAGGCGCTGCTGCGGCGCGACATCGAACAGTGCGGGCGCGAACTCTGCCGGCGCGGTTATCCGTGGGGCATCGTTTCGAACGGACTGCTTTTCGGCAAGCGGCTGGAGGGACTGCTCAAGGCCGGACTTCACTCGGCTACCATCAGCCTGGACGGGTTCGACGAGGCGCACAACTGGCTGCGCGGCCGGCCGGACAGTTTCAGGATGGCCGTCTGGGCAATCGAACATCTTGTACGGACAGCAGGCATCGTGTGGGACGTTGTCACCTGTGTCAATCAAAGGAATTTCGACGACCTGCCGCGTTTCCGTCAGTTCCTCATGGCCGAGGGCGTGAAGCGATGGCGCATCTTTACCGTCTTTCCGGCCGGACGCGCCGCACACATGCCCGAACTGCAACTCGACGACCAGCAGTTTACGCAACTGATGGATTTCATCCGGGACTGCCGTCGCGAAGGTTTCCACGTGTCATACGGCTGCGAAGGTTTTCTGGGCAATTATGAAATGGAGGTACGCGACAGCTTTTTTCAGTGCAATGCGGGCGTAAACACAGCATCGGTGCTGGCCGACGGTTCTATCTCGGGCTGTCCGAGCATACGCGCGAATTTTCATCAGGGCAATATCTACAGCGACCGTTTCATCGACGTCTGGGAGCAGCGTTTCCAGCCCTTCCGCGACCGCTCGTGGACACGGAAAGGACAGTGCGCCGACTGCCGTATGTTCCGCTACTGCGAAGGAAACGGCATGCATCTCTACGACGACAAAGGCGAACTGCAAGTCTGCCACTACAAACGTATACGGTAGCAGGACGTTTTTTTAACCCACATTGGATCACAGGTCGGATCGTGTGATAGTACCGGTTAAATTATTGAAAATTTGAATATTGTAAATAACAAACCACTGGTTTGACCCAATATCCAAATTTTTACATACTTTTCTTACGTCGATATATATATATGATAAAATCCGGTTTATTGAAAAATCATTACTTTTGCACCCGTAAAATTTTCATTGATTGAATATGATAAATAAACTGATATTGGGAGACAATCTTGAAGTCCTGAAAAAAATAGAGAGCGAAACGGTGGATTTGATTTATCTTGACCCGCCGTTCTTTTCGAACCGTAACTACGAAGTAATCTGGGGAGACGAAGGCGAAATACGAAGTTTTCAAGACCGCTGGGCAGGCGGTATCGACCATTATATCGCATGGCTCAAGGAGCGGGTCGAACAGATGTACCGGATCCTCAAACCAACGGGAAGTATCTTTCTGCATTGCGACTGGCACGCCAATGTATATATCCGGGTGGATATTCTGGACAGGATTTTTGGCATGGATAATTTTAGAGGTGAGATTATTTGGCAGCGCCATAATTCCCATAATGACGCAAGAAAGAAACTTGCCGTACTCACTGATACAATTTGGTATTATACAAAATCAAATAAATCTATCTATAATCCCATTTACGGATCTTTAGATGAAAAATATACAGACAGTTTTTATAAATATGACGATGGTGATGGAAAAGGATTATATCGATTAGGAGATATGGCAAGCCCCAACCCGCGTCCGAACATGATGTATGAATGGCAAGGGTTTCCATATCCGGCAAAAGGCTGGCGATATGAAAAAGAAACCATGCAAAAACTGCACGACGAAGGAAGAATATACTATCCAACTGCTAATAACGGAAATTATGATTATTCAAAACGACCAGCACTAAAACGCTATTTAGATGAACAAAAAGGACAACTGCTTGGTAATATCTGGGCTGATATTCAAAATGTACAATCACAAGCCAGTGAACGCATCGGATATCCCACCCAAAAACCGGAAGCATTACTTGAACGAATAATCAAAATGGCAAGCAATGAAGGCGACACTGTTTTTGACCCCTTCATGGGCGGCGGCACAACGATTGCCGTAGCCGACAAACTCGGCAGAAAATGGACAGGCATTGACCAGTCCGTACAGGCAATAAAGGTTACGGAACTGCGTTTGGACAGGCAACGCGACCTGTTCAGCGCTCCGTTTATTGTACAGCTTCACAAATACGATTACGACACGCTTCGTTATAAAAACGCCTTTGAATTTGAAGCGTGGATTGTACAGCAGTTTGGCGGCTTGAGCAATGCCAAACAGCGCAGTGATTTAGGGCTTGACGGCAAAATGCCCGACAATACACCCGTTCAGGTAAAACGCTCGGACAACGTCGGGCGCAGTGTGATTGATAATTTCCTTTCTGCCGTGAAACGTGCAGATAAAAAACTGTATGACAAAAATATTGAAGACCAAAAGCCCGTCGGTTATATCATTGCATTTTCGTTCGGCAGAGGAGCGGTCGAAGAAGCAGCGCGGCTGAAACTGAAAGAAAATATTATTATCAAACTTGTTACGGTCGAAGAAATTGTACCGGTTTCAAAAAAGCCGGATATTACAGTCGAAATCAACGAACTGTCGCGCGACAGCAAGGGCGTTCGCGAGATAGAATTTGTAGCCGCCGGTCGAAGCGAAGCGGGGATAGAATTTTATTCGTGGGACTTTGAGTATTCGTCCGAGAAAGGCTTCCGCGCTTCGGTAATTATCGACCGCGAAGGTCGGCAACGACATAAACTGAAAGCCGGAGTTCATCATATCGCCGTCAAAGTGGTCGATAACAACGGTCTGGAAAGTGTCGAAATTATTCGATTGAAAGTGAACGGAACGGTGGAAAGAACGGAGTGAACGATGAATGAAATTACTGAAATAACAAGACGAGATATTATTAAACTGTTTCGGAAAGGTTTATTTACATACAGCACCTAATATATTTGTCGAATCAATGACCGGGATTAAGAACTCATAAGCGTTTTTTTACCATTCAAACATTTGCAATAAAAAATTTTTTTATTGAGGGAAGATGCCTATTTTCAATGAATTTAAACCACATTCCGGCGCTCTTCCCTTCTTGAGAGTGAATTAAGGGATGTATCAGGGCTTTACCTGTATCGGAGGGCATCGCACACCCCCTCTCAAGAGGAGCGCATGCTCCGTCGAGCCATGTTTTTGACGGATTCGGCCGGCGTTTTTCTTCAGAACCTGAGTTCGGTATAAGAATATGTATCTCCTGCGGAGAATCAATTCGTTTATTTTTATCCGGAAAACATTTTTCTTATCCCGAACTCAGGTTTTTACATCCGCGCCATTTTCTACCGGAAGTTTTGCCGTTTCGCTAC
>JAIRLL010000382.1 GCA_031259505.1 Tannerella sp. | reverse complement strand
TTCCCAAACCTAATGCGGTCTTTACATTTTTGGAAACAGCCAGATACGAACACATACCGAGATAGTATGCAAAGATCATGTTTTCAACAAAAATCGACCGCACGAATGTGTTTAATGTTTCTTCCATTCTTTAGTTCTTTATTATTTGTTAGCATTAATTCTTTTCCTGCAGTTCCCTGTTGCGCGCGCGGTGTATCCAGATGATGACGGCCACGAGGATGAGCGCCATCGGGGGCATAATCATCATGCCGTTGTTTTCGTAGAACCCGCCGTTTTTGATGTACCACGCTTCGGGGATGATGCGGATGTCGAAGAGCGTGCCCGACCCCAGCAGTTCGCGGACAAAGGCGATGACCACCAGGATGACGCCGTATCCAAGCCCGTTTCCGATGCCGTCGAGAAACGATTCCCACGGGCGGTTGGCCAGCGCAAAGGCTTCGAGCCGTCCCATCAGGATGCAGTTCGTGATAATCAGACCTACGTATACGGACAGCAGTTTGCTCACGTCGTAGGCGAAGGCTTTCAGTATTTCGCTCACAACCGTCACCAGCGCCGCCACAACGACCAGTTGGACGATGATGCGGATACGGTTCGGGATAGTATTGCGCAGGAGCGAGATGATGACGTTGGCAAATGCCACGACCGCCGTCACGGACACGGCCATCACGACCGCCGGCTCCAGCTTGGCCGTCACGGCCAGCGCCGAGCAGATGCCGAGCATCTGGATGATGACCGGATTGTTGCGGCTCAGAGGGCCTAAAAGAATCTCCCTGTTTTTTTCGTTTAAAAGTCCCATATTCTTTTTTCGTTTATTTCGATTTTAAAAATGCGGTATAACTCGCGAGGCACGCGAACAGCATGTCGTTGACGCCGTTGCTTGTCAGCGTGCCGCCGGAGATGCCGTCCACGCAGTCCTGTCCCTGGCCGGTGCGGCCGGGCTTGACGACGGCGATGCTCCTGAAGGCGCCGTCTTTGAAGATTTGCTTGCCCTTGAACCGGTCGGTGAACATCGCCGTGGCGATTTCGGCGCCCAGACCCGGCGTTTCTCCTGCATGGCTGAAGTCTGCGCCAAAGACGGTGTTTTTGTCGTCGTCGACGGAGATATATCCCCAGATGGGGCCCCAGAGGCCTTTGCCACGCAGCGCCATGACGTATTTTGTTTCGCCGTTCACATCGGCCACGAAGACGGGATACACATGCTGTTCGAAAGCTTTCGCCACATCGACGGCAAAAGCGTCGCCTTCCGTTTTCTCGCCGGCGTCGTTCACCAGATACGCTTCCCTGATCAGTTCACCGTATCGGGCTTCGGTTTCGCTGCCCGATACGGACACGTGGATCGAACGGAGGATTTGCTGCCTTTTGTCGGCCTCTTCGTTCAGTTTCTGCCTGCTTTTCAGCGCTTCGGAGGTGAAGGCAAGCACGACGGCCACCAGCGCCACCATGACGGAGGCATAGATGAGGGTATAAATATTACTGTCTCTGTTCATAATGCTTATAGCTAAAGGATTCAATTGAAAATATCCATTGTTTTTGTGAATGCGTTTTCGGGAACGTCGAAACGGACGCTTGTTGCTATCTGGGAAACTTTTCCGCAAGTCTCATTCAGCATGAGCAGGCCGCGCCATCCGCCGTATTTTTGAGAACAGTTGTTCGAAACAGGGAATGATATCATCATACATAACTGTTCGGCTATCGTTTCGTTGGATAAGCGGGTATATCCGGGTACCTCGCTGTAAAGGTCGTCATGAAATATGAACATAGCGAACACACGCTCAGTTAAATCATTTTCATAAGGCATATCTATCCACGTTCCCGAATTTCCTATTGTATACGTCCGGCTCATCCCGTCGACAATAATCACCATGTGTCCGTTTGTCCCGTAATCTGTATCCCAGCGCATACGTTTACCGTTGTTGTCGAAAGCGAGAATCGTATTGTCTTTTCCGTCAAAGTTATAAAAGATGACTGCCTTGTCGGCGGAAGACACTGTCCGGCAGGGCAGGCTGATGTCCTGCCGGACGGTCGTGCCGCCCGGTTGCCCCGGTATCCCGGAGGTATAATCAGCGCCTTTCGCCTTTACTGCGACGGGAGTATTTGCAGGTACGAACACACTGTATTCGCCATTTCTGTCGGAGCTTGCCGTCACCTGCCCGACCGTCACTTTCACATATTGCACAGGGTCGCCGTTGCAGTCGGTCAGTTTGCCGCCGACCGTCACGCGGTCGGCCGGCTCGTCAAGGTTAACCCACGAAAAATGGCCTGTCTCGCCCACGTATACATTGCCCTGCCGCTTTGCCTGTCCCTCTTCGACCCAGATGCCGCGCTTTTCGTCGAACGACCAGAGGGGAATCGTAGCGGGCGGATTGTTTTCCATCCCTGCCGGAATCGGAAAAGAAAGTTCCGCGCCTGCGCCCTTTTTCAGTTGCAGAGCGTGACCGGCGTTGTCGGTCAGCAGGACTGCGGTCATACCGTACGAAATCAACTGCGTCTCGCTGTTGCCGGTACTCATTCCGGCAAGGTCGCCACCCGGCATGAGGTCGGCAAAATCGGCGCTGTTGGGGTCGAGATAGAGCAGGTCGGCGTTTACTACGCCCGTGTATGCATTACCGTCAGCGCCTGTCAGCGACGAAGCGGGAATATCCACTGTCATGCCGCCTGCCGAGAGGGTCGCAGCTTTGTTTGCTGCGAAACTTGTCGCGGAACTGTTGCCGCTGTTGCCTTTGGCCTGCATGAGGATATCGATATGCATCTCGTCTGCCCTGACGCCCGAACGGATGAGAGGAAAGTAACCCTGTTTCTCGAAACGGATTACGGCGCGACCATTTACCGTAATCGTACGGTTGAGACTAAACGTGCCGTTGGCGGCAGTGGTTGTCGATTCGTCGCCCGATACGACCTGTACCCCTCCAAGCGGCGAATCTCCTGTGACGCGAACTGCTCCGGTGAGAACGACGTCCTGCATCTCGGCTCTGACTGGCTGTTCGACGTCGGAACTGACCTCTTTACATGCCGCAAATACCAGGATAACAGCCGCCATCAATGCCACCACGTTTTTAAATACATTCATTGTTTTATGTTTTTTGATTACTTTTTGACTGCAACTCTTCTCAGTCGGCGTTTCACGTTGCCGTCGACCACGAAATAGTCGATCAGCGGCGCAAACGTGTTCATCAGCAGGATGGCAAGCATCATGCCTTCGGGATAACCCGGATTGAGCACGCGGATGGCAATCGCCATCGCGCCGACGAGGAAGCCGTAGATGTACTTGCCCGTTTCGGTACGCGCCGAAGTGACGGGGTCGGTCGCCATGAAGACGGCGCCGAAGGCAAACCCGCCCAGAATCAGGTGTTCGAGCGGCGAGACGGACATCGCGACAGTCGTTGCTGTCAGGTTGAAGCCGTATGCCGCCACCGCACCGCCGACAAATACGGACAGCATTGTTTTCCAGCTTGCTATGCCCGTATACAGCAGGATGGCCGCGCCGATCAGAATGGCAATGACGGACGTCTCGCCGATGGAGCCGGGTATCAGCCCTACAATCATGTCCAGCGTCGAAAGCGGCCGGTTCAGCACGTCCACCGCCTGAAACGTGTCGATCATGTCTTTCGAGGCCGTGGCGATCTGTCCGAGCGGCGTGGCGCCCGTGAATCCGTCGATCGGCGTCCCTGCGCCAAGCCCGAACACGTCGGCTGTGCGCACAAACACTCTGTCGCCCGACATGGCCGCCGGATAGGCGAAAAACAGGAACGCGCGCGTCACCAGCGCTACATTAAATATATTGTAGCCCGTCCCGCCGAACACTTCCTTGGCAAAAATCACAGCAAAAGCCGTCGCCACGGCTATCATCCACAGCGGCGTGTCTATCGGCACAATCATCGGGATCAGTATCCCCGAAACGAGGAATCCTTCCTGTATTTCTTCCTTCTTGATCTGGGCGGAGACGAACTCGATGCCCAGCCCGACGGCGTAGGAAACGATGATTTTCGGCAGCACGGCCAGAAAACCGTACAGAAAAGTCATCCACCACGACGCCGCGACACCGATGACAAGACCGTGCTGATAGCCGGTGTTGTACATGCCGAAAAGCAGCGCCGGCATCAGGGCGACGACGACGACGATCATCGTGCGTTTCGAATCGATGCTGTCGTGGATATGCACGCCCGACCGCGAAGTTTCGTTCGGGACAAACAGAAAGGTCTCGAATCCTTCGAATACGGAACGCAACGCAGACAGTTTCCCGCCTTCCTCAAAAGCAGGCTTCACCTTGTTGAGAAAATTCCTTAATGCTTTCAATCTGAATATATTTTAAGTGAGTTGTTAATTCATTTCCCTGTACAGCAAATCCAGTCCGTTGCGGACGATTTTCTGCAGTTCGATTTTCGACGTGTCCACAAATTCGCACAGCGCGAAGTCTTCGGGCGCCACCTCGTAGATGCCGAGGTTTTCCATCTTCTCGATGTCGAACGCGATGATGGCCTTCAGCAGGTATTCGGGCAGGATGTCCATCGGGAACACCCTGTCGTATTCGTTCGACATAATCATGGCGCGCCGTCCGCCGCGGATGCGTGCGTCGATGACGTGTTCTTTGTTTTTGCCTGTCAGCCAGGTGAAATAGGAACGGTTGACGCTGTATTTCCCGAATCCGGGCATTCCCCAGCCCAGAAACTCGTCCACCTCGTCGCCTTCGGGGATGGCGGTGATCTGGTTGTCGTAGGCGCCGAGGCAGTCTGTCGGCGCGACTTTCGTGCCGGTCAGCACATTGCCGCTAATCAGCCGGATATGTTTGTCGCCGGGCAGCGTGCGGCCTTTCGTCAGGCTTTGGATGGTGCATCCGGCAATGGCATTCACGTATCCACGCCCGGTCATCTCCGACCCCGTAAGCGCCACCCTGCGGCTGAAATCGACTGTCCCCTTGAGAAACAGTCGCCCGATAAACAGCACGTCCGCCGCGTGGAGCGTCCAGACGGTCTCGCCCTTGTTGACCGGACGGATGCGGTTGATTAGCACGCCCACGTTGCCTGCGGGATGCGGGCCGTCGAGTTCGACGGGTTCGACATGCTGCGGCGACAGCGTCGAATTTTTCTTCACGCCAAGGTAAACATGGCCTCCGGTCAGTTTGGCCAGTGCGTCGAGTCCCGCCTGAAAAGCGTCTTCTTCGCCTTTCACGACGAATTCGAAATCGGGGGCGAGGGGCGCCGTGTCGCAGGCGGTCACAAAGATGTCGCGCGGCGTGATGTCGGGCGCAGCCACGCGGTCGTACGGACGCTGTTTGATGTACGGCCACAAGCCGGCTTCGAGCAGCAGCGCCTTAATTTCCTCGCCGCTCAAGGAGGCGATTTCCTTCACGGGAAACGATTCGTATTCGATTTTTTCGTCGGGCTTTACGGCGATGCGCAACACCTTGCGTTTCTCGCCGCGGAGGACTTCAGCTACCTCCCCGCTCACGGGCGAAACAAACCGGATTTCGGGAAAACGCTTGTCGGTCATCAACACCGAACCGGCTTTCACCCGGTCGCCCGGACGAACCATCACTTTGGGCGTGATGCCCGTGTAATGATCGGGAACAATCGCGTAACTTTCGGACTTCGCAGCCGTCATCAACACCTCGGGCGCCTTGCCCTTCAGATTGATATTCAAGCCTTTCTTGATTTTAATCACAGTTGCCATGTTTGATTCGAACTATCTTTTAATTTTCGCCGCAAATGTACGATTTTTTTAGTTTGCAAAGCAGCATTTGCGATGAAATAAAGAAAAAAATCTTGAATTTTGTCCGGAAACGTTTTTTGCATTTAGCCGGACGAATCGGCAACAGTTCGTTCGGAAGCGTTGTTATCGGCAGTAACCGTCAGGAGATGAGAGACGGGCGCTTTTCGTTGAAAGCATCGTAAAGAATGTTTTGTGGAGAGAAAATATGTCTTTTGGCAGGGAAATATTGAGATATACTGCGCGCGGTATGCGTACATCCGGACTCTTTGAACTCATGTTCTATCATGTTACAGTCAGGGCGCCGAGGCTCGACAAATTTCCATCAAGGAGAAATTTTTTTTCCATCAAGGAGAAAATTTACTTCCATCAAGGAGAAAAAATCTTCTGTCCCGGCAAAACCTTTTGTTCAAAAGCCATACCGCGCAAATTGAATATACTGAAGCATTTCGCTTCGCGGCGCTCTAAGCGTACCCGAAAAGCTGTCAGCAAAAACTTCTTTATGTTCAGGAAGTATTCTATTCAGTTATCTTTTTTATATTTTCTGCTATTTCGAAAATACTTTTCCCCTGTTCAAAGTCTTCGAGTACTTTCTCGCAGATATTTACGGATGCTCTTTGTAATTGAATCCTTTTTTGGTCTGCCTCGTCCGGAGGGACGCCTGAGGCTTTCATCACCAGATTGGCTGCTCTTGAAAATGCGTTTACCAGGTGCCACAGCGTGTCGCCGGGTTCTGCATCGAATGAGTCGGTTATCAGTTTCCGGTAGGGTTGCTGCACGTCCATGTATTCCAGGATAACGGGAATAACCGGGACGAGTATCCCCAGTCTTATCCGGGCGGAACGGTAAAAGGTATCCAGCCCCGCTGATATGCAGGACATGACTGAAGGCAATCCGTTTTCGACTTGTTTTACCCATTCTTCTAATGATTGGGCTTCGAACCATCCGGCGGTTTCTGTTTTGCGGATCATGCCGTTTGTGCACACAAGCCGGTGGTAGTATGCGGAGAGTTCGGCCTTGATGGATTCGTCTTCCCATACGATCCATAACCGGATACCTCCGCCAACAATCGCACCCAGTATCTGCTTCTCCATACCTCTGATGATGAAACGAATATCTATAACATTCGTTTTCAATGTGTATTCTTGCAGCAACAGCCGGTCGGAAGCCATCGATGGTTCCTGGCGGGGGTCAAGATAAAGGGACATGATTCTTAGAAAATTTACAAGCGCCTCAGCTCCCTTGCCCATTTTAGTGGCTTTCACCTTGTCTAAAACTTCCGTTATCTGCGTAGATGCTTTGGCATCAGGATCGAAGGATAACGTGCTTTCATTTCTCCAAAATTCTATCATTTGTTTTCTCCTTTCATAAGTCATTGACGTGATTGGTTTATGATATGGATTTCATCAGTTCGCGCGCGGGTATTGCTGTGGCGACGATCCGCATAAAATCGGCCAGGACGTCTGAATGATTGGTCTGTATGAATAGTTTTGCTCCCTCCGGAACGCTCCAGCCGCTTTTGAGGAGGTCTTCCCTCAGGGTTTTGTATCCGGTATTGTTCAGGGAGTTTTCCAGGGG
>JAIRLL010000233.1 GCA_031259505.1 Tannerella sp. | reverse complement strand
ATCCGTCCCGGCATGAAGGAAGGCTGGTTCGGGAACGCCTTTGCCGGGTATGGCAGCCGGGAGCGTTATGAAGGCAATTTCATGCTGAACCGGTTGATAAACAGCGACCAGTTCTCGCTCATCGGCGGCCTGAACAATACCAATAACATGGGATTCTCAGACCTTGCATCCACCCTGTTCAGCGGCATGGGCGGCGGCCGGAGGGGCATGGGAGGCCCCGGAGCCGGAAACGGTATCACCCAATCCGGTAATACCGGCGCCAACTTCAGCAAAGAGTTCAGCCCGAAACTGACGCTCGGAGGGAACGTCCGCTATTCTCATTCCGATAACGATGCGGAAAGTACGAATGAAACGGAAAATATACTCCCCTCCGGAAATAAGTACGACTTCGACAAATCAAAATCAACCACGCTGAACGACAACATCGGCCTCAACCTGCGCATGACATGGAAACCGGATACGCTGACGCAAATCATTTTCAGGCCGGATGTCTCCTGCAGCCGGACCAACCAGGACGAAACAAGCAATTCGCATACGCTGAACAACCGGGCGGATTCGGTGAACACGGTCGAATCCGCCGCCCGTTCGGACGGGAGCGGATACAATGTCCAGGGCCGGCTGGAAGCAAGCCGCAAGCTCAACAGCAAAGGACGCGTGTTAAGCATCTCCCTGTCGGGAGGAACCGAGCGGCTTGAAAACGACAGTTACAATTATTCGCTTACCCGCTATTTCCTGTCGCCCGAACCGGACGAACTGATCGACCAGCAGATCGATTATAATAATACCAATTATAACTTCCGCGGATTCGTCTCATGGGTCGAACCCGTCGGACGAAACAATTTCATTCAGCTGGCTTACAGCTATAGCGGCAACGAACGCGAAGCATTGAAAAATGCGTTCACTTCCGACAACAACGGTAATTATAATGTACTTGATTCGACATATAGCCAGAGCTCCCGCAACGAATCCGCCGATCAGCGTGCGAGCATTGCCTTCAAAGCATCACGCAGTAATTATAACTATACCATCGGCTTTAATGTCGACCCGTCGTATGCAAAAACGGAAACGTTCGTGGGCGACGAAACTATTTATTCTTCAAGCCGTAACATTGTGAACTATTCCCCGACAATACAATTTAATTACCTCCCGTCGCGGGAAAAGAATCTCCGGATTGACTACGAAGGCCAAACGAGCCACCCGACAATGAAACAACTCCAGCCGGTCGATGACATCTCCGACCCCCTGAATACAACGCGCGGCAACCCGGACCTGAAACCGGTATACACCAATAACCTGCGTATCCGCTACCACAGTTTCATACCCGAAAAACAGGCGGCATTCCTGATCTTCGCAAATGCCGGCTATATCGTAAACGATGTGGTAAATTATACGACCAACGAGCCGACTACCGGCAAAAGATACACCACCTATAAAAATGTCAACGGCAACTATAACGCCAATGCGCGTATCATATTAAATACGCCGCTGCGAAACAAGAAATTCTCAATAAACAACATGGCATTTTTAACGTATTCAAACACCAACAGCTATATTGATACGGAAAAAAATACAAATAAAGGGCTGCAACTTCAAGACCGTATCGCCGTCAATTACCGTTCCGATTATGCCGATTTCGGGCTGAACGGGAATCTCTCCTGGCGGCATACAAGAAATTCACTGGAAGGACAGACCGACCTGAATACCTGTAACTACGGAGCCGGAGCCAACACTACGCTCTACCTGCCTTACGAATTTAAAATAGAAAGCGACATCGCATATTCCACAAATGCCGGCTATTCCGACGGATATGAACAAAACGAATGGCTCTGGAACGGCTCCCTCTCCAAAAGCTTCCTCAAAGGAAACGCCGCCACGCTGCGTCTCAAAATATACGACATCCTGCAACAACGCAGTAATATCTCATACACAGCGACAGCCGGCTATACACGCTACTCGGAATTTAATACGCTGAACAGCTACTTCATGCTCCACTTCATCTACCGTTTCAGCATCTTCAAAGGCGGCGCAAGCATGTCCGACATGCAACGCCGCCCGCCCGGCGGCCCCGAAGGCCGGCCACCCGGAGGCCCGGGCGGCGGATTCGGCGGATGAATGAACCGGAAAGACCCTCAATTAGCGCTCGGACTCTGCCGGCGCTTGCTGCTTCATGGCTGAAGTTCACGAATCTCTTGCCCGATTTGACATTCCGGACATTCATTGCAGAACCCCCAAAAAATGCTCAACGTCCGGCTAATAAAGCGCCCTTTACGCATTTCCGTGACGCATCAACGAATGTCCGGGCCATTGTAAATGCCTCGCTCTTTGTTAAAAATCATTATTTCGGCACAAAATAGCAGGATAAATTTTGAGCTTCTGTTCTTTTTTTGTTTACATTTGCAAGGTTTTGAAAAGCAAGTATGTTTATTCAGAAACTTATTTCACAATAATACTAACAATAAAAAAGATTATTACAATGACAAACATTTCAAGAAGAAACTTCCTTCAGCGGAGTGCGGCAGCAGCAGCAGCTTTTACGGTTGCTCCGAGTTCTATTTTAGGTAAAAGCCATGGGTACACAGCGCCAACCGACAAATTAAACATTGCCTGCGTCGGTATCGGAGGTATGGGTAATTCCAACCTGAAAGCGGTAGAAGGTACGGAAAACATCGTCGCGCTTTGCGACGTGGACTGGAAATACTCAAAAGGCGTTTTCGACCGGTTGAGCGGCGCCAAAAAATACAAGGATTTCCGCAAAATGTACGACGAAGTCGGGAAGGAGATTGATGCCGTTATCGTAGCTACTGCCGACCACACACATGCAATTGTTGCGGCCGACGGCATGACACTGGGCAAACACGTGTATGTCCAGAAACCGTTAACTCACTCGGTATACGAATCCCGGCTGTTAACGAAACTCGCCGCCAAACACAAAGTGGCAACCCAGATGGGTAACCAGGGCGCATCGGGCGAAGGCGTTAGCCTCGTATGCGAATGGATATGGAACGGCGAAATAGGAGAAATCAAAAAAGTAGAATGTGCAACCGACCGACCGATATGGCCACAGGGATTGAACACTCCGGAAAAAGTGGATAAAATTCCGTCCACATTAGATTGGGATTTATTTACAGGCCCGGCAGCCGTGCGTCCGTATAACAGCATTTATCATCCCTGGAACTGGCGCGGTTGGTGGCCTTACGGTACAGGCGCTCTCGGCGATATGGCCTGCCACATCATGCATCCGGTGTTTAAAGCGCTCAAACTCGGATACCCGACGAAGGTGCAGGGTTCTTCCACCTTATTATTGAATGACTGCGCACCGCAGGCACAACACGTAAGACTTACGTTCCCCGTCCGTGATAACCTGGCAAAAGTAGCTATGCCCGAAGTGGAAGTCCACTGGTATGACGGAGGCATGATGCCTGACCGTCCGGAAGGATTCCCACAGGGAAAAGTACTGATGCAGTATGGCGGTGGATTAGTCATATTCCACGGAACAAAAGACACTCTTATTTGCGGATGTTACGGACGCGAGCCCTGGTTGCTTTCGGGACGCACGCCCAATGCGCCTAAGGTGGCCCGCCGCATCACGGTCAGTCATGAAATGGACTGGGTACGCGCCTGTAAAGAAAGCCCGGCAAACCGCACAGCTACTTCCTCCGACTTCTCCGAAGCAGGACCGTTCAACGAAATGGTGGTTATGGGCGTATTGGCTGTTCGCTTAAAAGATCTGCACAAGGAACTGCACTGGGATGGTCCGAATATGAAATTTACCAATATCAACGCGGACGAAACCGTCAAAACGGTAATCAAAGACGGATTTACGATCAAAGACGGACATCCTTCGTTTAATAAAGACTGGACAGATGCGGTTAACGCACAGGAATTTGCCGCAGAACTGATCAATCATAAATATCGTGACGGCTGGAAACTGCCTGCTATGCCGTAGTCTGGAAAATGAGATAATAATTTATGAAATATTCAATATCGCGATGAAAACAAAAAAAATTTTTTTTCTAATGCTGACGGCTTCTTTTTTCGGCACATTTGCTATGTCTTTTTTCGGCACATGGGCTATGGTATCATGTGACGGCGGAGCAAAGAAAAACGCCTGTCCCGACGAGTCGACGCCTTATACGGTAGCGACAATGGAAACCTTTGTTGAAGAAGATTCCGTGAATGGCGTTCCGGCATATACCATCCTCGAAATAACGCAAGTCGATTTGAACGCTTTTCCTAAAGACGCAAACAAC
>JAIRLL010000132.1 GCA_031259505.1 Tannerella sp. | reverse complement strand
ACCCAGTATAAACTGTCTTTTATATAACGGCTTAATTGCGCTCCGACCAAACGGTCTTCGGGCGGTAGCATGTAATGGTCTTCCGGATTACATGGCCCTGTGGTGTTAAAAAAACGTCGTTTCATCTTATTAAATATTTTAATAAATATCCTGATATAATTAAGTACAAATGTAAGAATAAAAATCCAGACACTGGAATACGGAGACGTCAATCTTTCCTGTCGGAAACCGGCGACAGGGAAGATTGACAGTTCCGGTGAATGAAGCCGTTACCGGCGAGGCGGATGATACGCAGTATCAAATGACTGATAATCGTTCGACCGACGTAACGTCGTCATGCGAAATGCTCCGGACTACGCCATTAACTGCGAATTGATACGCTCCTCAACAGAATACCGTTTCCATGTCGATAACAGGCCAGGGCTTGGCGTCCCGCCATGCTCCGCGCGTGAAGTCCGGCACATCAACGGAGTTGCTCCGGTTTTCGACGGAGCGTTCGCTCAGTTCCGTGATGCACGACCATGCTGCTGCGTCGTACACGTCCTGATCCAGCGGCAAGCCGTGGCGCAGACAGTAGATGAGCCGCCAGTCCATGATGTAGTCCATCCCGCCGTGACCGCCGACGGCTTTCGCTTTTTCGCCGATGTATTTCGACAGCGGGTGTTCGTACTGCGCCATGAGTGCCTTGAATTCTTCGGGTTTCAGGAACTCGTGCGCGTGCGGGTCGAGGGCGATTTTCTCTTCCGGGTATTTTACGGCATAGCCCTTCGTGCCGCTGATTTTGTGGATACGGTCGTAGGGACGCGGGCTGGTCGTGTCGTGAACCACCAGCAGGGTATGACCGTTGACGGTGCGTATGAGCGTATTGTTCATGTCGCCGAGTTTGTATGTCGCCTTTGCTTCGGGCGAATCCTTGCCGAAAGTGTTTTCGGCGTAGAGTGTCAGACCGTACTGACTGGTGGACGTCGAGGTAAGATAGTCGAAACGGTCGCCGCGGTTGATGCCCATGATTTGCGCCACAGGTCCCAGTCCGTGCGTCGGATACGGATTGCCGGTGTGGTTTTTGCTGTATTCCATTCGCCACATTTTGTAGTAGCCGTTTTTGTTGTGTTTCAGCTCGCGCAGGTCGTGGATGTAAGCGCCCTCGCCGTGATAGATTTCGCCGAAAACGCCTTTGCGCGCCATGTTGAGCGTGGTCAGCTCGAAAAAGTCGTAACAGCAGTTTTCGAGCATCATGCAGTGGCGCTGCGTTTCTTCGGCTGTATCGACTAACGCCCAGCAGTCGTCGATCCTCAGGGCGGCAGGGACTTCCACGACGGCATGTTTGCCGTGTTTCATGGCATACAGGGCGATGGGCACGTGCAGTTCCCACGGCGTGGCATTGTAGATGAGGTCGATGTCGTCGCGTTCGCAGACCTTTTTCCAGTCTTCTTCGCCACTGTATATGGCGGCTTCGGGACGTCCGGCCTTCTTCAGCCGTTCCTGGCTCCCCTTGATGCGGTCGTCGCGCAGGTCGCACAGGGCGACAATCCTTGTGCCGTCGATGTGCGACATCCGTTCGACGGCGCCTCCTCCACGTCCCAGTCCAATCACGCCAATACGCACTTCGGAAAGCGGTTCGCATCGCAAACCCATCACCGATTTCCCCTTGCGCGAAGGCGCGTCCTGACCCCCTGCCGGCGTTTCGTTCGCGCCAGTCATGCTGTTCACACTCTGCGCTGCTCCTGCATAACTGCCTGTTACGCCCAGCGCCAACCCTCCATACAGGGTCTTCTTCAAAAAATCTCTACGGTTACTTTTCATTACTTGATAATTTAATATGTTATAAATACTGAATATGCAAACATTCATGTCATCTGTTCTTCCGTCACGCGGTGTTCAAGGTCGCAAATACAGACCGTTTCGAGCAGGCGAGGGATGGAATATTTCAATGTGAGTTTCATATTTTTAATCCTTTATTTTTATTATGCAAAGATACTTATTTTTCCGGTTATCCATTTTTCATGCCTGTGTTAATTTGAGGCGTCATCTGTAAGAGGAATGTTTTATCCGTGTCTGTTTCCGAAAGTCCTTTGGCTGCCGTCGAACTTCGTTTCAGAACGTCCCGCATTCTCCCGGACGGAAGACTTTCGAGAATGCCGCAGGAAAAAGCAAAGGGCAGAATAATTCGAGGGGGTGACTGTATGAAGGACATATTTGCCGTAAAGTCTCGGCGTCACCACTCTGATGATGCCCGGCGCTGCATTAATGAAGTTCATCTGTATATTAATGAAGTTCACCTGTACATTGCTGAAGCTCGCTTATACATCGGTGAAACTCGCTATACATCGGTGAAGTTAGCTTATATACTGGTGGAATTCACCTGTACATTAATGAAGTTCATTTATACATTGATGATGTTCACCTGTGCAGTGACGGGCGTCATCAGAATGGTGACGCTCTTGACATTTCTGGCACGCCGGCGGACCTGTCCGTGAGCGACCGGAGCGTGCCGGCGTTCGGGAGTCACGAATTTACACCGCGCGCAGTATAGCCGGGAAACTTGAACGGATAGCTTTTGAACTGCGGATTTAAGGATAAATCAAATCAAATTGATTTGCCTCTTATTTTCAAAAGATTTTATATCTTTGCGAATAAAAAATATGTGCATTTTTATGCAGACTAAAAGATTTATCGAAAATACGCTGGTTGCCGGTTTGCTGTTCCTGCTGATGCCGTCGTGCACGACTTACAGGAAAATGTCTTATCTGAAAGATGCGGAAACCCTGTCGCAGGAATGGTTCGAGAGGGCAGCTAACGTGTATGAAGCCAGGATTCTGCCAAAAGATTTGCTGCGTATCAGCGTCACTTCCGAAACGCCCGGGGCGGCAACCGATTTCAACCTGTCGTTTCCCTACAGGACGAACGCAACGGCTACGGCATCGTCCGAACCGTTCACGCTGAGAGAAGAAAACACGTATCTGGTCGACGCGGAGGGATTCATCAATTTCCCCGTGCTGGGCAGGCTGAAACTCGGCGGGCTGACGAAGAACGATGCGGAAGCGCTGCTGTTTTCGCAGATATATCCCGAATATCTGACCGAGAAGCCTTTTATCGACATCCGTTTCCTCAACTTTTCCGTCACAGTGCTCGGCGAAGTGGCCAGACCCGGCATCTACAAGGCCGAAAACGAACAGATGACCATTCTCGATGCGCTGGCGGCGGCCGGCGACATGACGGTCTACGGAACACGTGACAACGTCATGCTCATCCGCACCCTCGAAAACGGCGAACTGAGCATCCGGCGCGTCAATCTGCTCGACAGAAACATCCTGCTCGACAGAAATATCTACTACCTGCAGCAGAACGACAAGATATACGTCGAAATGAACCGCACGCGAGCCGGCAGCCGAAGTTTCGGCGCGGTCGAATCGACAGGGCTGTACATCGCCTCGCTGCTCGTTTCCATCGCCACGTTTTTTGTGTTATTACAACATGTTCAGAAATAAATAACAGCACACCGTATCATGGAAATCATGCAGCAAAAAAAACAGAACGGAAATGATGGCGCACTGATTGCCGGCATACTTGCGAAGTACATCAGCCGGTGGATGTGGTTCGTCGCCTCGGTCGCCGTCTGCCTGGGGGTGGGCGCGCTGTTCCTGCTCTCGAGAGACGTGCAGTACAAAGTTTCTCTGCACGCGATGCTCAACGAAGAAAAATCGCTGCCGGCCGCCACCGACGCGCAGTGGGAAGCGCCCGGCATCCGTTCGACCGTCAACAGTCT
>JAIRLL010000070.1 GCA_031259505.1 Tannerella sp. | reverse complement strand
TCGACTTCAAAAAAACTTTTTTGAACTCCGCGCCGACCGTTTTCAGCTTCAAAAAAACATATATGAACTCCTCGCCCACCGCTATACGCTTAACATAAACTAGTTCCCACTACTCCACTACCGATATCGGCTTCAAAAAAACTTTTTTGAACTCCGCGCCGACCGTTTTCGGCTTCAGAAAAACTTTTTTGAACTCCGCGCCGACCGTTTTCAGCCTTCCGTTTTTTTCTGAAAAATGCACGCCGAACGGTTTCCGGCTGCAAAGTTAATATTTTTGGAGATAAATGAAATACTTGTAATGAAAAAGAAATCCCGGATTTTCTGCAAATATACGATTTATCCTTTTAGACTGCGCGCGGTGTAATTTTGCGATATTATTCCGGATTGCTTCCTGCTTCGTACCTCGCATTCGCAATGACGACGGATGCCATTGTTGACGGCAACGGTATCTCCGTCATGACGGCGGACGCCATTGCGAGAGCGTAGCCCGGAGCAGTCCAGCCCTGCGCTCTGTTCCGGATTGCTTCGCCGTTCCGCTTTCAGTTTCTGTACGAAACGGGTACTGTCAATCACATGTTCCGTTAATGCCGAGTACAGTATAAGTAGACGGAAGAAAGCTGTTTGTACCTTATCAACCCTGGAATACAGGCTCCTGTTGGCCTGAAGAACTGTTCAGGGTTACAAAAAGGCGACAGAGGGGATGACGCTACCGGAACGGCGTGCATTTTTTGAAAAGATTCGTGAATGTAAAATCAAACATGTACAGCAAAACCGGATTATCCCGTCCGTACCCTCCGGTGCGATGCGTTTCCGGCAAAACGATTAATAATAAGGAAATATGAAGAGGAAGAAGGAAAAATTTATCAGATGAATTTTGAATCTGTTTTTTTCGTACCTTTGTCCCCGTCAAAATATAAGAAGATAATGAATCAAGACGATGTATTCAAAAAAATAGTTTCACACTGCAAGGAATACGGCTTCGTGTTCCCTTCATCCGAAATCTACGACGGACTGGGAGCCGTGTACGATTACGGGCAGCACGGCGTCGAACTGAAAAACAACATCAAAAAATACTGGTGGGACAGCATGACGCTGCTCAACGACCATATCGTGGGCATCGATTCCGCCATCTTCATGCATCCCACCGTCTGGAAAGCCTCCGGACATGTGGATGCGTTCAACGACCCGCTTATCGACAATCGCGACAGCAAGAAACGCTACCGCGCCGACGTGCTCGTCGAAGAACATCTTGCCAAACTCGACGAGAAGATACGGAAAGAAGTCGAAAAAGCCGCCAGACGCTTTGGCGACGCCTTCGACGAGCAGCAATTCCGCACAACCAATGCGCGTGTACTTGAACAGCAGGCGCGTCGCGACGAAGTGCACGCCCGCTTCTCCCGTGCGCTGAACGATTCCGACTTCGAAGCCCTGCGACAGCTTATCATCGACTGCGAAATCGTCTGCCCCCTCTCCGGTTCCCGCAACTGGACAGAGGTGCGCCAGTTCAACCTCATGTTTGCCACCGAGATGGGTTCAACCGCCGAAGGAGCCATGAAAGTCTATCTCCGCCCCGAAACGGCGCAGGGCATCTTCGTCAACTTCCTCAACGTGCAGAAAACGGGACGCATGAAGATTCCCTTCGGCATCGCACAGATCGGCAAAGCCTTCCGCAACGAGATTGTCGCGCGGC
Organism: Tannerella sp.; assembly: GCA_031259505.1. Classification (GTDB taxonomy): domain Bacteria; phylum Bacteroidota; class Bacteroidia; order Bacteroidales; family Tannerellaceae; genus Tannerella. Next base: position 3,359 of record JAIRLL010000070.1, on the reverse strand, counting down.
AGTTCGTCTTCCGTATGCGCGAGTTCGAACAGATGGAGATGCAGTTTTTCGTCCGTCCGGGCGAGGAACTGACATGGTTTGCGCACTGGAAAGAAGCGCGAATGAAGTGGCACAAGGCGCTCGGCATGGGCGATGAGAAATACCGTTTCCACGACCACGACAAACTGGCGCACTACGCCAACGCCGCCACCGACATCGAGTTCGAGATGCCCTTCGGATTCAAGGAAGTCGAAGGCATACACAGCCGTACCGACTTCGACCTGAGCCGGCACGAAGAATATTCCGGCAAGAAGATACAGTATTTCGACCCCGAACTGAACAGCAGCTATACGCCATATGTCATCGAGACCTCCATCGGCGTAGACCGCGTCTTCCTCAGCCTGATGGCGGGCGCGTACTGCGAAGAGACGCTCGACGGCGGCGAGACGCGCGTGCTGCTCAAACTGCCGCCCGCCCTCGCGCCCGTCAAACTGGCTGTGCTGCCTCTCGTACGCAAGGACGGACTGCCCGAAAAGGCGGAAGAGATACTGCATCTGCTGCGCTTCGACTTCTGCTGCCGCTACGACGAAAAAGACTCCATCGGCAAACGCTACCGCCGCCAGGATGCCATCGGCACGCCGTACTGCATCACCGTAGACCATCAGACGCTCGACGACCGGACCGTCACCATACGCTACCGCGACACGATGCAGCAGGAACGTGTCCCCGTCGAACGCCTGCACGCCATCATTGCCGAAAAAGTAAGCCTCGCCGCACTGCTGCGACAACTGCAATAACTCTCAACAGGGATTATATACATTAATATTATATAGACAAAATGAAAAAAATCAACCTCTATACGACGCTTCTCCTGCTGGCCGCCATCGCGACCTCGTGCAGCGACAGCGAAAACGACGACGCGATAATGGCCGAATGGAAAGCTGCCAACGAACAGGCATGGAACGAAATCACCCGAAATCCCGAATATACCGAACTCAAATCGCCCGGAAACAACGGCAGCATCTACTACCGCGTGCTCAAAAAAGGCGACGGACAGAAGAAGATTTACTACACCAGCCGTGTCGGAGTGTATTACAAGGGCTGGTTCGTGGCCTCCAGCAGCGATCTGAACATCAGCAAAGGCAAGGTTTTCGACCAGAAACTGTTCGACGACGGAACGCCTTCCGTTTTTGCCGTAAGCATAGCCGGTTCCACATACGATTCCTATTACTATACCTACACGCCTCCCATTCCAACAGAAGAAGGCTGGACTATAGCATTGCAACACATGGTAAAGGGCGATAAGTGGGAAATATGGATACCCTCGCAACTTGCTCACGGAAAAACAGGAAAGGTAGACAGTAATAACAATCAAATAACGCCCGGATATTCCACACTGGCATTCGAAATCGAAGTGACAAACGTTGCCGGCATCGACGGGGATACGGAATGATCGCTTAAACTGTTCAAACACGGAGACACGGAGAGAACACGGAGGTTTTTCTCTGTGTAAGAAACTCCGTTACACAGCGTTCCACAGAGGAAGCCCGGATAGACACAATGGGAAAAATGCTTTGTGTGTCCGTGGCTTCGTATTTAAATTTTCCACAGTTAAAAGGCTTCTGCCGGCAAAAAGTATTAGAGGATTCCTCAATTGCTTACGGTCAGGCGCGTGCCGGCTTCGACGATGGTATATCGCTTCAGATAATTTTTACTGACGCCGTTGGGAGCGCCCGAGCCGAATGCGATGTCGTATTTCGTGCCGCATTTCGGACATATGGCGTTGAGAATGTTCTCGTCGGCTTCGATCAGCGTGTTGCGGTTCGCTTCGTGCGGACAGGCGAGGTCGAAGGCATAAAACAGTCCGTCAGTGGCATGTACGACCAATACGCCGCCGAAGCCGACCCGTTCGATGTTGATATTGATGTCTTTAACGGTATACGCCCTGCTACTGGGCACGTCGCGGAGCGTCCTGTCCCGATAAGTTGTCAGATCCAGTTCGAGATGTACGGGGTAGTTGGGTATCGGGTTTTCCAGTTCCCCGCAGGCTGCCATGAGCATGCACAGTAAAAGAATATACCGTTTCATAGCGCCAGAAGTTTTTGTTCGGCCGCGTTGACTTTGTCAAATGTAAATTCGCGTATCACTTGCCGGTGCAGTTGCGTGATCTGTTCGTTGCAAAGGTTGCCGATGCTTCCCTCGTGCGTATGGGCGACCTGTCGGCAGGTTTTGAACTGTCCGTTATCGATAGCCATCCCGACCTGTCTGTATGCGTCGCGAAAGGGGACACCTTCCAGTACGAGACGGTTTACTTCTTCGACACTGAATATGAGCGCATATTTATCGTCGTCGAGAATATGTTCGTTGATTTTCACCTCGTTCATCATCTGTGCAACCATCCGCAGGCAGTCTTTAAGTTCGTCGAACGAGGGCAGGAACACTTCCTTGATGATTTGCAGATCGCGGAAATAGCCCGACGGCAGATTGTTGGTGATAAGCGTGATTTGCTGCGCGAGCGACTGTATTTTGTTGCATTTGGCGCGCGTCAGTTCGAACACGTCGGGATTTTTCTTGTGAGGCATGATGCTTGAGCCGGTTGTATACCGGTCGGGCAGGCTGATGAAGCCGAAGTTCTGACTGCTGAACAGGCATGCATCCATCGCGAGCCGGGAAAGCGTGGCCGCAATGCCTGCCATGGCGGAGGCTACCGTCCGTTCCATCTTGCCGCGTCCCATCTGTGCATATACTACGTTATAATTCAGCGAGTCGAAGCCCAGTAATTCGGTTGTCAGCGAACGGTTGAGGGGGAACGACGAGCCGTAGCCGGCAGCCGAGCCGAGCGGATTGCGGTTGCAAATCCTGTAGGCGGCCAGCATCGGCAGCATGTCGTCTGCCAGACTTTCCGCATACGCGCCGAACCACAGTCCGAAAGACGACGGCATGGCTATCTGCAGGTGTGTATATCCGGGCATGAGCGCCGTCCGGTAGCGATTGCTCTGCGCAACGAGCGTGTCGAACAGGTCCGACGTCAGGGCGACGATTTCCTGTATCTGCGCCCGTGTGAAAAGTTTCAGGTCAAGCAGCACCTGATCGTTGCGCGAACGTCCGCTGTGGATTTTCTTGCCCGTATCGCCGAGCCGGCGTGTCAGCATCAGTTCTACTTGCGAATGGACATCTTCGACGCCTTCTTCGATGACGAATCCGCCCGACTCTGCGAGCCGGAAAATATCTTTCAGCGCGGACATCAGCGCTCGCCATTCATCGTGTGCAAGCAGTCCGACCGATTCGAGCATGGTGATGTGCGCCATCGAGCCAAGCGCGTCATATCTGGCTAAATAGATATCCATCTCGCGGTCTTTACCAACCGTAAAGCGTTCTAC